>CAZBFW010000134.1:0-8637 GCA_964491135.1 uncultured Phycisphaeraceae bacterium
CGCTGAACCTGCTGGACCGAGAGGTCCGCTGGACCGAGATTCCCATCTTTCCGCTGGACCGATCCCGGCGCGCCGGGACCATCTCGGTCGCCTCGGCATGCCCTCGCGCCCGACGTGAGCGTCTCCTCAGCCCCCGTTGCCGGTTGCACGCAGAACGTGCACGGCGATGCCGTACATCACCGCCATGATCAGGCCGATGCCGGGCAGATTCAGCAGCACGCCGGCCTTGCACATCTGCGGAATGGTGATCTCACCGGAGCTGAACACGAGCGCATTCGGCGGTGTGGCCACCGGCATCATGAATGCGCAACTCGCGGCGATCGTCGCGGGAACGGTCAGCAGTATCGGATTGACGTTCAGCCCGACGGCTACCGCACCCAGGATCGGCAGGAACGCCGCGACGGTGGCAGTGTTACTGGTCAGTTCCGTCAAGAGCATGATCAGCACGATGACAACCATCATCAGGAGGGGCAGCGGCAGATAGGCCAGCGCCCCCACGCGGTGTCCGAGAAACTCAGCCACCCCGGTGGACGTGATGGCACAAGCAAGGCTCAGTCCGCCCCCAAAGAGAATCAGGATTCCCCAGGGCAGCGCCGCGGCCTGCCGCCAACTCAAAACAAACACCCCCTTCTTCCAGTCGACGGGCAGAACAAACAGGAGCAGGGCGCCGCCCATCGCAATGCCCGTGTCCGTCAAACCGGCCAACGGAGTAGTCCCGGCGACATTCAGCGGAACCAGCAGGTACGGCCGTGTGATCCAGGCCACGGCCGTGAGCGCGAACACCACGGCAACAGACTTCTCACCGCGTGACATCGGCCCCATGGCCTTGAACTCGCGGAGGATGAGTTCCCGCCCCCCGGGGATGGAGGGCAGGCGAATCGGATACGCCACCCGCGTCAGCAGCAGCCAGCTCAGGGGCAGGAACACCATGACCAGGGGAATCCCGACGCACATCCACCGGGCGAAGGAGATCGTGATCCCATACTCGTCGGAAACAAATGCGGCCAGAAGCAGGTTTGGCGGCGTGCCGATGAGGGTTCCCAGGCCGCCGATGGAGGCCGCGTACGCGATTCCCAGTAACAGGCAAAGCGCAAAGTGGAACGGAGCACCGGGCGCCGGCTGCCAGCCACCTCGGATTTCCGCCAGGTGGCGGCGAACGAGCTCAATGACGCTGAGCGCGATGGGCAGCATCATGACCACCGTGGCCGTGTTGGAGACCCACATGCTCAGAAATGCGCTGGCCGCCATGAAGCCGGCCACCAGCCGGCGCGGCCGCGTGCCGACCAGCAGGATGGTGCCGAGCGCGATCCGCCGGTGGAGGTTCCATCGCTGCATCGCCAGGGCGATCATGAAACCGCCCATGAACAGGAAGATCAGTTCGTGGGCGTATGGCGCGGCCGTTTCTCGAATGGTCACCGCGTTCAGTGTCAGCAGAGGAAGCAACGCCAGCGGCAGCAGGGCGGTGATCGGGATGGGCAGCGCCCCTGTCACCCACAGGACGGCCATCAGCACGCCGACCGCCGCCACCGCCCGACCCGGCTGAGCCAGCCCCCGCGTGGGGTCGCCGGAAACGTCCGCCGGAATCGCCAGGTACACGGCAACAGCCAGGACCGGCGCGATGAACAGCCCCACCTTGCCAAGTCGCGTGATCCCGCGCTCCTCATCGCTTTTGACGGCCGGCTCCATGGCGGACATCCTCCGCATTTGTCGTTTCTGTGCAAGCCTGCGAAGTCCGTGCGGAGCGTTCGGCGGGTTCCCGATGCAGTTTCCCCTGACCGCGGCCAGACGAAATGTCACAGGTTCTTGCGCGGCCTTGACAATACTTCCTCGTGAGGCCGCGAAGACCTGACTGGCCTGAACAGAGCCCCAAACACCTTTTGGGCGGGCCATTCGGAGTGGCGGTCTTCATGCTTCGGCTGACGAACCTGCGCAAGGCATTCGGCCCGATCGTGGCCGTGGACGATCTTTCCCTGGAAATCCGGAAGGGGGAGATCTTCGGCCTGTTGGGCCCCAACGGCGCCGGCAAAACGACCACGATCAACATGGCGGTCGGCCTGCTGTGGCCGGATCAAGGTTCCGCGAGCTTCGACGGCGTCGGCCTGGCCTGCGACCCCCGCGTACGCGGGCGGATCGGCGTGGCCCCCCAGGCGCTCGCCCTCTACGACCAACTGACCGGGGAGCAGAATGTGTCATTCTTCGGGCGGCTGTACGGCCTGGGTGGCCGAAGACTTGCGGATCGCGTGTCGTGGGCTCTGGAGTTCGTCGGCCTCACGGAGCGGCGACGAAGCCTCGTCCGGACGTACTCCGGCGGGATGCAGCGCCGTTTGAACCTGGCTGTCGCCCTGGTGCATGACCCGCCGCTGCTGATGCTGGACGAACCAACGGTGGGTGTCGATCCGCAGTCCCGAAACGCCATTTTCGACCGAATCCGCGAGTTGCAGCAGCAGGGGCGCACCGTGGTCTACACGACGCATTACATGGAGGAAGCCCAGCGGCTGTGTGATCGCGTTGCGATTATCGACCGTGGGAGGCTCCTCGCCTGCGATACGGTCGACGGCCTGATCGACGCCTACGGCGGCAGAAGTGTTCTGAAGGTTGAGCAGGCGGACGGAACACACACCATCGAGACGGACGATCCGCTGGCGGACCTGAACCGCTTGCACCAGCAGTCGAAGCTGCTCCGTTTTGAGCTGGCACGGGCAGACCTCGAACGGGTGTTCCTGAACCTGACCGGCCGTCATCTGCGGGATTGAGCAGCGCGCGTGAGCCGAGCATGAACGAAGTCCTGGCACTGGCCGCGAAAGACATTCACCTGTTGCTCCGCGACAAGGGCGGGCTGATCTTCACGTTTGTCTGGCCCATCCTCATGTCCGTCGTGTTTGGATTCCTGTACTCGGGTGCGAGCGAGCACGGCCCGCGCGATATCTGCGTTGTGCTGGTGGATGAGGACCAGACGGAGGGCTCCCGCGCGTTCATCCAGACGCTTTCTGAAGCGCCGGAACTGGATGTGTGGCAGGCCGGACGCGACGAGGCGGTCTCGCGAGTACGGAAGGGGCGGGCCGCGGCGTACGTGGTCCTTCAGCCCGGTTTTGGTGAGGCGCGGCGGCGCGTGTTCTGGGGCGAACCGGCCGGCATCGAGTTGGGACTGGACCCCGGCCGCGGGCCTGAAGGCGAGATGCTCAAGGGCATCCTCACGAAACACTTGTTCGAGGGAATGCGAGAGATCTTCACGAACCGCCAGGCCATGCGCGCGCAAGTCCAGGATGCCTTGACGGAGACCAACGATGGCCCGGACGGGGACGCGTCGACGCGTGCGGCGCTGCGGTTGTTCCTGCCCGCGCTGGATCACTTCCTGGCCACCATGCCGGAATCGACTGACGAGGGATTCCGCGGCTTCGAACCGATCCGGATCGAAACCACACTGGAGACCAGAGAAACGACCAGCGGGGGACCGCCGAGATTCGCTATTACGTTTCCCCAGGGGATTCTCTGGGGCTTCCTGGCGTGCACGGCCACGTTTGCGATATCGCTCGTGTGCGAACGAACGCGCGGCACGCTGTATCGGCTGCGGCTGGCTCCGATTGGGCGGATGCGGATCCTCGCGGGCAAAGCCCTCGCCGCCGTGTTCACCAACCTGGTGGTCGGGGTGATGTTGTTAGCGCTGGGCGTTCTCGCCTTTGGCATTCGCCCGCAGTCTTACGCCCTGCTCGCGATGGCCCTTGCATGCACGGCACTTTCCTTCAGCGGAATCGTTCTGCTGCTGTCTGTCCTCGGCAAGACAGAGAGCGCGGCCGGCGGGCTTTCCTGGGCCGTGATGCTGGTCATGGCCCTGCTGGGCGGCGGCATGGTGCCGCTGGCCTTCATGCCGAGCCTCATGCGTACACTGAGCCATGCGAGTCCGGTCAAGTGGGGCATCCTGGCTCTGGAAGGGGCCATCTGGCGAGGCTTCACACTCACCGAGATGCTGCTTCCCTGCGCGGTGCTGCTGGCGGTCGGCGCGGCGTGCTTCCTGATCGGCGTTCGCGCCTTCCGCTGGACGGAGCAATCCTGACCTGAGTGCTCATTCCACGCGCAGCACGCGCCGCGCGGTGTACGTCTGGCCGAAGACGTCCGTCGTGCGGACCTCGATGACGTACGTCCCGGGGGCCAGGCCGGAAGGCAGCTTCGTCATCCACAGGTGCTGGCACTTGGCGGGCGCGGGCAGCGGTCGGCCGTTAGGTGGACTCTTGCTCTTCTCCGAGGCTTTGACGGCGGCGAAATAGGGATCCACTCGTTCCACACGCTCGAGGGGGGTCCAGGGGCAGTTGCCCACGCGGGCCTCGACCTTGGATCGCTCCGATCCGGCGTACACGTTGACGAGGATCTCCGTTTCCGCGGCGTCCGCCTGCTTCACCACGCTGGGCGCCCAGATGGACATCTGTTCATCCGCGGGGCGGCGCGCGGCCTTGTACCGGACGCGGTAGTCGGTGCCGCTGAACGTGATGATGGAGTACCCGTTCGGAGTGCCGTCGGACATCGTCGCGTGCGGCAGTCCGAACTCATCCGGCGCGCCCAGCCACCACGAGCCGCAGACCGCGCCGTGGACCAGGTGGTGGTGCGGACGATCACCCTTCCATCCGTCCGCCGCGCCGAGAAACACGTGCTTCTGCCTGTGCCAGTGGGCCGACAGGGAGAACGTGTGGGGACGGTCCTGGAGCAGGTCAAACAGCCGGTTTCGATCGCGCGTTTCGATGATAGGGATGTGCATCATCAGCACAACGAGCTGGTCGCGCGGGACCAGCTTCAGGTCGTTCTCCACAAACGTCAGGTGCCGGCCGAGTTCCGAATGGTACTTCTGCTCTTTTTCCTGCCCTTCATACGCCACGTCGTCCAGCACGATGAAGTGCACCGGTCCCCAGTTGAAGCTGTACGTCGCCGGTCCGAAGACGCGTTCCCACGTTTCGTCGGCCAGTTCATCCGTCGAAACGTCGTAGTTCTCGTCATGGTTGCCCATCACGTTGTACCAGGGGATGCCCACCGTGGACATGACGGCCGTGTACGGCTCGAACAGGTTCAGGTGGTTGCTCACGATGTCGCCCAGCGTGACGCCGAAGGCGGCGGACGTGCCGATGACCTCGGCGAGCACGTCGTGCGCCAGGTGGTCTATATTCTCTGCACGCGAGGGCTGCGTGTCTCCAAAGACGACGATGTCGAACTGATCCGCTTCCACCTGCGGGCGCAGGGCGAAGTCGATGGATTTCGGCAGCGGGCCGGTGGGAGCCACTCCCGGATGCTTCAGGCCCTCCGGCGATCCTTTGGGCTTGTGTATGGAGTGAAAGCGCGGCAGGTTGCGATCGCTCACGGGCGTCATGTAGTTTCGAGGCTTGATGACGAACACGATGTCGTCATCATCCACCGCAAGCGCGTACTGTCCCTTCTCGTCCGTGACGACGACGTCCCGACCGTTCGACACGCCGACCTTGGGCAGCCCGCGCTCGCCGGCGTCACAGACACCGTTGCCGTTCTCATCGAGGCAGACCGTTCCCTGTGCCGTCGCGTCCGCCCCCGCCGGGACGGCCGGCCCAAGGGCTGCCGCACAGAGAATCGCAAAACACGTCGTCCGCAGGGTACTGGACCTTCTCATGACGCTTCATCATCCTTCCGCGTTGCGAGTACACGATGCCTGTCCGCCCGCTCCACCGTTCGGGCTGGTGAATTTGCCGCGTACCTTAACGGGTAGACGCCCGATGACAACGCCGGATCCGATAACTGAGCCTTCGATGCCCCCTGCCGCGTGCATGCGAAGCCGCCTCGATCCTTGGCAAGCCCACCATTGACGGGAAATTACGGTTGCCACAGAGCAGGCAGTCCGGCTATCCTGGATAGGGCACGTGTGGGACGACACGACAGCCTGGGCGCTGTGATGGGAATCCGCGTCGACAACCTGAACCGCTTCGAGAGAGCGCTGGAGGCACAATCCGTCGCCAAGCCTCGTGGGACGCCCGTTGGATCGTGTGCCGGCCTCGCTGCTCGCCGGAGGATGCTATGACACAACTTCTTTGGAAAAAAGCAGTTATACTCCTCGCCCTTGTCCTCTTCGCTGGTTGCCGGGGTTCTCGGGAGCAAACGCTTTCACTCAGCGGGCACCCATTCAAGTCCGCCGATGTGTCCCACATTGAGGTCCGGGCCAACACGTATTCCGAGAATCGCCAGACTGACCCATCCGTCGCGAGTGACGCCCACGGGCGGTTTCTTGTCGCCTGGGGCAGTCGACGGCAAGAACACGGCACCTACGGCGTGTTCGCTCAGATGTTTGACCCCCTCGGGCGACGGATCGGGTCGGAAGTACATGTCAACACAACGGTTATAAATATGCAACTGGATCCCGCCGTCGCGTTCGACCCGGCAGGGAATGCCTGGATTGTGTGGCAGTCGGACCAGCAGGACGGCGACCAGGGGGGAATAGTGGCCCGGCGATTCAGACTGGACGAAGCTGGGCGCCTCACCCCCGACAGCGACGAAATCCTGGTCAACCGGACCCACGCGGGACACCAGACCAAGCCGTCGCTGGCCGTCAACGGCCTGGGCCGGGTGATGGTGACCTGGGTCTGCGGGCATGGCGACAGGCCCGTTCTGCGGGGCCGCTTGCTCGATGCTGATGGCAGGTTCGTAGGCCCCGAGTTCAGGCTCGGCCAAGCAGACACGGGGCGGGAGTCCCAGTACGCGGTGGCCGGCCTGCGGGACGGGCGGTTTGTTGTGACCTGGGCTCGAACGGACTCCGAGGGGCGGCCCGAGGCGATCTACGCCCGGTTCTTCGGCCCCAATGGAGAGGCGTTTGCCGACGAATGGCAGGTTAGCGGATCCGACGGAGGCATTCATGTGGAGCCCTCCGTGGACGTGGGCGATGACGGCCGTTTCGTGGTGGCCTGGATGACCTGGAATGGTCTGACCTATTCGGTGTCCTACCGCATGTATGACTCCACAGGCCGTGCGGTCACCGAGCCGTGTGTGGCGGTCGGGGGTCCCGGTTGGCGAAGCGGCGCGGCCGTGGCGGTGGGTCCGGACGGCAGTTTCGTGGTTGCCTGGAACGAGGACTGTCCGGAGACGGATGCCGAGCAGGGGACTCTGCAGAGCGCGTCGCGTCGAGCCACGCCGGCCAAGATCATCGCGCAGCGGTTTTCGACGGCGGGCAAACCCATCGGTCGGCCGTTCCGCGTGAACAGGCACAACGAGGGCCGACAGGTCCTTTCGACTGCCGCATCGGGTCGGCAGGCCGTGTGGTCCGCGCGCGGGCAGTTGGCGTTCGTCTGGTCCGGCGATACCGGGCTGGATGATAACCGCGGCGTGGCTCTGTCGCTTTTCGTACCGAAGGGCCTGACCGCGCCGGAGCCGATGATCGCGGCGCAGGTGCCGGCCGCGCGGGACGTGTCGCTGGAGGACGTATACCCGCAGGTTCCGCCGGTGTTCGATCCCGATTTTGTGCCGGAGCCGCCGGATGTCACGTTTCCTTTGCGGGATGGCGATTTCGGATTCCTCGGCACCCAGGCGACGGGCTGGACGCCTCCGGACCCGGAGATCGCGGCCGGACCGGAGCACGTCGTACTGGTGGTCAACGGGGAAATACGATTCCGAACCCATGCCGGGACGAGCACGTTTGCGCAGGCCATTGCCGGATCGTCGGGGTTCTGGGGGTCCGTCGGGGCCACGAGTTTCGTGTTCGATCCGGTGGCGTTGTATGACGTGCACTCCGGTCGCTTCATCGTGTTGGCAGCGGAACTCTGGAACGACAACGCCAACAGCGCGCTCAATCTGGCGGTCTCGGACGACTCGAATCCGAACGGCACATGGTACAAGTACCGGTTTGAGGTCAGCAGCTATGGAGGGTTCCTGGACTTCCCGAACCTGGGCGTAGACGCGAACGCGATCTACGTGGCGGCGGACTTCTTCGGGGCTTCGGGCAATCCGACGACGGCCAACTACATCTTCGTGATTCCCAAGGCGCCGACTCTGACCGGAGCGCCGGCGTCGATCAGCGGAGTCCGGACGGCGACTTCACCGCGATCGTTGGGCAACTGCAAGAATTATGATGCGGCGGCTCCGGCCCAGTACTTCCCGGGTGTCAGCGGTTCAAGCACGATCCGGCTGCACGCCATCACAAATCCCCTGGGTACGCCTTCGTTGTCCACGTACAACCTGACGGTGTCGAGTTTCAGCTACCCCCCGGACGCCGCACAACTCGGCACCTCCAACCAGGCGGACACCGTCGACTGGCGGATCAAGAACTCGGTGTATCGAAACGGTTCACTCTGGATCTGCCACACGATCGGTCAGAACAGTACGGCCCGCGTGCGATGGTACGAGGTGAATATGCGCGGCTGGCCGACCAGCGGATTGTCGCCGCAACTGGCCCAATCCGGAACGCTGAACTATGGCACGGGAGAGCACAACTGGTTCCCGGACATCCACGTGGATGACTACGGAAACGCCGTGCTGGTCTTCAACCGCTCCTCGTCGTCCCAGTACATCTCCATTCAGCGGGCCATCCGTCGATCCACTGACCCCGCCGGCACCTTCCAGGCCCCGGTGGCCCTCCAGGTGAGCACGTCTCCGGAGGAGGGCGATCGGTGGGGCGACTACTCCGGCGTGGACGAGCAGCCC
>CAZBFW010000135.1:0-8636 GCA_964491135.1 uncultured Phycisphaeraceae bacterium
TCCTACACTCTTTCCCTACACGACGCTCTTCCGATCTCGTCATCGGCAACAGCAACTTCCGCCACACGGAGTTCCTGGTGCAACGGTACGGTGACCGGCTGGACCGCAATGCGCTCCGCGATGCGTTCATCGAGTCGGTGACCTGGACGCTGGCCAACATGACCGATCCGCAACGGCGTCGGGACATTGCCCAGGACGCGCGGAACTGCGGACTCGGCTCGTTGCTGGAGGATGACGAGTTCCGACGCCTGGTTGCCGGTCAATCGGTGACGGCGGAGAACGTGTCTGCCAGTGCACGCCCATTCATCCAGCGATTCGGCAGCGCATTCAAGTGCGAGCACGCGGCTGAGTTGGTCAGCGCCGCCCTCGACATCTACTACATGCGGTATCACTCGATCCTTCGTCGGATCGAAGCGGGCGAAGGCGAGTCGCTCAGCCAAGAATTGCTGGGGCAAAGCGGCCGGCATCTGATCGAGCCGATGCCGGCCTACGATCTCTTCGTGCCGCTGGTGAAAGGGTGGCTGCAACCGGCGGAGGCGGATGCCCTCTTCGAGCAACTCCGCACACTGCTGCTGGGCCACGGTGAACTCCGCCACAACCCTTCCGAGCTGGACGCCTGGCGTCCCCGGCTCGCCCGGCTTGCGGAGCACTTTCAGCGGCGACCCGCCCGCCTGGCGCTTGTGACCGCATCCATTGCCTACGAGACGCACGCGAGCATGAAGGAGGTCATACGAGTTGCCGCGCAGCAGGTGAACGAGTGGCCGGTGCCGGCCGAGCGCAGGGACCGCCTGGCGGAGCACCTGGCGGACTACCGCGCGGTCTTTGACGGGTTCGTCTGTGCCTCCGATGCCTGCGAGCCCCGGCTGAAGCCGCATCGCGACCTGTACACCCTGGCTCTTTACCAGATGTCCATCCCGAAAACGGACTACCGGTGCGTGGTCGGGCTCGAAGACACCGAGCCTGGCGTGATTTCTCTTCGGGCGGCGGGGATCGGATGCGCCATTGCGCTGCCGAATCATGATACGTCACGCCAGAACTACACGGCCGCGACGGAGGTCATTCGCGGCGGCCTGCCCGAGCTCATCCTCGCCCGCAACCTGCTGCTGACCGAGCAGGAGGTGACTGTATGACTGTTGATCCGTGGGTGATTCGCAACCACCGGCACGATCCCCACAGCCTGGGGCAGCACAACAGCGTATTCACCGTCTCCAACGGTTACCTGGGCCTCAAGGGGACCGTGGCGGAGGATCGCGACGGCTACCAGCCGGTGACGCTCATCAACGGCGTCTACGACGAGCTGAACATGTTCAGCCTGATCCGCGCGTCGAACCAGGAGCGACGATACCTGGACGCTACGAAGTTCGACACCGCGGGCAAGAGTCCGTGCGTGGCGAACCTCCCCAGCCCGCTGTTTGTGCGGCTCTACGTCTGCAATCGCGAACTCTCGCTGAGCCGGGGAACCGTCAGCGACTTCGAGCAGACCCTGGACCTGCGCACGGGCCTCTATCGCTACGCGTTTGCCCTTCGGAACGAGGATGGCCGCACGACGCACGTGGAGATGGAGCGATTCGCCTCGGCGATCCATCCACACCGGGTTTTCATGCGGTACGGGTTCCGGGCGGTGGACTATTCGGGCCGCGTTTGCGTGCTTTCCGGCATCGACGCGACCACTCGCTCGAACACGACCGGGGAGAAGCAGTATGAGGTCGTGCGACTGGATGCGGACGACAGCGGGCTCTGTTCGGCGCACGTGCGCACACCCGCTCGCGGCCACGACGTGTTTCTGCGTGTGGCCGGCGTGTTGAACGGCGCGCCGGCGGCCCGCGGACACGGCGTCGTGGAGCATGATCGCGTCTACACGATGTTCGAGCTCGCCGTCCAACCCGGCCAGATGGTGACGATGGACCGGGTCATCGTGATCGGGTCGTCGGAGGATGCCCGGCAGGAGGTCGTGGCGGATCCGGATGGGGAACTGGCCGCGGCAACGGAGCAGGGGTACGACGCGGCCCTGGCCGCACAGAAGACCCCCTGGGCCGAGAGATGGGATCGGGCGTGCGTGGCTATCGAGGGGGACGTGCGGGCGCAGCAATATCTGAACTTCTGCCTGTATCACCTGCTGGCGGCGGCCCCGAGGCATACGGATCGCCTGTCCGTGCCGGTGAAGCTGCTGACCGGTGAGTATTACCAGGGCAACACGTTTTACGACACCGACGTGTACATTGTACCGTATTTCGTTTTCACCCAGCCCGAAGTGGCGCGAAGCTGCCTGCACTGGCGCTATCTGGGACTCGAGCCCGGACGAAACATCGCCCGTGACCTCGGCTATCGCGGGGCAAAGCTGGCCTGGCAGGCCGGCCCCTACGGCGAGGAGTGCCTGGGCGACTGGTGGCGGTTCGTCCACACGAACATCCACATCAATGCGGACGCGGCTTATGGCTTGATGCAGTATTACTGGGCGACCGGCGACGAGGAGTTCATGCGGCGTTGCGGCGTCGAGATGCTGGTGGAATTCGCCCGATTCTACGCCTCCCGTGCCGTCTACGACGCGTCAAGGGACGCGTATGATCTCGCCGACGTGGCCGGTCCGGACGAGGGGCATTGCGAGAGCACGAACAACTTCTTTACGAATTACCTGGCCATCCGGACGCTTCGCTGGGCGGGGCAGATGCTGGACCGGCTCAAACGATCGGCCCCGGATGTGTTCGCCGAGACAATCGATCGATTGAACGTCGAGGACCACGAACCGTCTCGCTGGCAACACGTGGCCGATCGGCTCACAGTCTTGTTCGACGCGAAAACGAAGCTGTACGAGCAGTGCGACGGCTTCTACGATCTCGAGACGCTGCCGCCGCACCTGTCACGCGACCGGAACGTCTGCTTCGAGACCGTGTTCCCGTACCAGGCTCTCAACCAGCCGGACGTCGTAATGGCCATGGTCATGTTCCGCGACGAATTCGACCGCGATGTTCAGCGGGTCAACTGGGAATTCTACAAAGACAAGAGCATGAACTTCTCGTCCATGAGCTTCGTGCTCAACTCCATCATGGCCGCCGATATGGGCGAGAAGGAGCGGGCCTACGAGGAGTTTCTCATCGCCGCGGGCATGGACGTGGACGAGGAATTGACCGGCCGAAAGGACACGTTCGCCGGGCTCCACGGCACGTCCGCGGGCGGCGCCTGGATGGCGGCTGTGTTCGGGTTTGGCGGCGTCTGCCTGTCGGAGCAGGGCCTGCGCATCCGGCCGAACCTTCCGCCGGCGTGGAACGGTTTGCGGTTTCCGCTGCTGTACCAGGGGCTGCGGCTCAACGTGGCCATCGATCGCGAGCAGGTGACCATCCGCGCCGCCGGCGACGCGTCGCGAATCGTAGCGCTGAATGTCGGCGACGAGACGGTGACGTTGTCGGGCGGGGCCACCAGGGCGGTTTCGTACAAGCCACAGTGAACGTTCGGATCACGGCCCCGTGTAACCGGCAACGAACACTTCGTAGTCCGCCAGCGTCACCTGGTCATCACCCGTGAAGTCGGCACCTTCGCAGCCGCCCGCAACGCTCTGCCCGAAGCATGCCTGAAACGCGGCGAAATCCGCCAGGTCCCAGTCGCCGTCAAAATCGAAATCGCCGTGCGGGTTGATGACGGAGAAACCGCCCGTGGCGTGGCTGCCTCCAACGGCCGCATCCGAAGGCGTAATGCGAATCCGGACCGGCGCATGCGTGCCGTAGCCCAGGTCAGGCAACGCGTCCCACACGAAAACATGTGCGACACCCGTAACGGCGGAGGTCAGGCTGGTCGTGCCGTCGCCGCCGGCGCCCGCCGTGGCCGGGTGCCAGACACCGCCGCCGTCCATGGAGTACTCCGCAACGATTGAACATGTGCTCCCGTCGATGTCGTACAGTCGATAGGTTAACGGGACCTGGAACGAGGCGGGATCCCCCGGCGTGTCCAGCCGCACGCGCGGCCGGTTGACCGTGTTCAGATCAACGGCCCACAGGTCGCTTCTGTTCCCGTCCCCCGCGCCGGGCGCCGGACCGAACCCGCCCACGACGTAAAGCACATCTCCGACAACGACTGCCCCGTGCCGGCTGCGCGGGGCGGGCAGCGGGAACGTGTGATGCCACGTGTTGGACGCGGGGTCGTACACCTGGATCGCGGTAGTGCTGCTTACGCCGGCCACCATCCCGCCCACGAGGTAGATTCTGCCTGCGTGCACCACGGATGCGGCCCGGTTCACGCCCAGGGGGATGGGAGCGGCAGAGGCGATGTCCCATGTCTGCGTGATCAGATCGTATTTCACGACGCCCGTTCCGAAATCGACAGCGTCCTGCTGCCCGCTGATGAGGTACATCGTGTCGTCGACAATCTCGCCGCAGTGTTGCTTGAGACGCATCGGACCGTTGGCGAGCTGCGTCCATGCGTTGGCGGCGATGTCGTATGTGTAGAATCCGTTGCCGTCCGGTCCGTTGTAGATGCCGCCGTATACGTAGGCGACGCCGTTGTGTTCGAGGGCGGTGGCGTGATACGCCGCCACCAGGCCGCCGGACCGCGGCGCGGAATTGGACCAGGCGTCGGTGTCCGGATCGTAGATCGCAAAGACGCCGTCCCAGATCGGATAGCCGGCAAGCACGAACAACTCGTCTGTGCCGTCGCTGTCCCGGTCATACGCAAAGCACTGGTTATTGCCGGTGTATGTGCCCTGGGAATCCGTCGGCCCGGCGGTGCCGTTGCCGTTGTTGTAGGCGGTGGGGCCGGTGCCGTTCCATCGAGCGGAAACCCAGGTGCCGGCTGCAATGTCGTAAATGCTGAAGCCTGACTGGCGGTTGTCCGGGTAGCTGGAACCGTCGGAATCCACGTAGGTCTGCGGACCGTAGCCGCCGGCGGAGTAGATTCGGCCGTTCGCGGCCGCCACGCTGAGATTGGCGCGAGGCCAGTAGTCAGGCGAGGGCGGCGTCACCACGTCGGTGTAGGGGAAGTAGCTGGGGTCGGGCGCCAGGGCGAGCCAGCCGAGCGGAAAGCTGTACGGATCGGTGGGGTTGGAACTGGCCCCGACCTCCTCCCCGTCGTCGACTCCGTCCGAGTCCGTGTCCGGATCATGAGGATCCGTGTTGGCGTCATGCTCCTGGAGGTTCGTCAGACCGTCGTCGTCGGGATCCTGGTCGGCGTCGTTGACCAGCGGGTTCAAGCCGTGGTTGTACTCCCACCCGTCCTTCATCCGGTCGCCGTCGGAGTCCGGGTCCAGCGGCAGCGTTCCGAGCGAGAGTTCCTGGCCGTCGAGGAGGCCATCCGCATCGCTGTCCGGGTTGGCGGGCTGCGTTCCGTGAACGTTGACTTCGTTTCCGTCGGTCAAACCGTCGTCGTCGGTGTCCGCGTCCGTCGGGTCGGTGTGGAGAATGTACTCCTGCAGGTTCGTCAGCCCGTCCGGTTCCGCATCACCGGCAGGCCCCTGGCCCAGGTTGTGGAAGTAGAGCATTTCCCATTCGTCGGCCAGTCCGTCACCGTCGGAGTCGGCGCCGACCGTCAAGGGAAGGTTGTCGCCGCCGCTGGTGATGTTGCCGCCGGCCGTATAGGGCGTCTCCGTGTTGCCCAGTCCGTCACCATCCGTGTCCACACCGTAGTAGTCGGACCAGAAGTTTCCGCCGAGGTACGGGCCGCCCACGATGTTCTGTCCGGCGGTTTGGGCGGTGTTCCAGGTGTTCGTGCCGTTGTCCCACGCGTTGGAGCCGTTCTCGATGCGGTTGTTGTAGATGACGTTGCCGGTGCAGTACTCCATCTGAACGCCGCGGACGGCGCTGCTCTGGACGGTGTTGCCGTGCAGTTCGCTCGCGTCGCTTTGCAGGAAGCGGACGCCGTAGTTGTTGCCGATGAACCGGTTATTCGTGACGGTGTAATCGTAGCTGAGCCGGTTGCTGCCCGACGCCTCGCAGAGCAGTCCGTACGTGTTGTTGTTCACCGTGTTGTCATCGATGGTGTAGCCGTACGAGTCCTTCGCCTCCGGGAACGCCGATACCAGGCTGGCATCGTCATCCGTCCAGAGCCAGATGCCCTTGCCGTTGCCGCACAGCGTGTTGCCTTCGATGATGTTGTTCCTTCCGTGCTCGATGGCCACACCCGCCGTGGCGCAACTATTGGCCTGGTTGGCCCGAACGGTCGTCTGGTGGGAGTACCCCAGCCAGTATCCGTAGTTGCAGTTGTCCGAAAGGTTGTTCTCAAAGACGTTGCCCTGGCTGAACGTGGCCTCGAACCCGTTGTTGGGGCTGCCGGAGCAATCGTTGCCCGCGAAGTAATTGTTGTTGCAGGGTCGGCTCTCGAGATTGTGCGTGGCCCCCGCCAGAAACACACCGTCTCCGCCGCCCACGAAGCTGTTACTCAGAATGTCGTTGTTGTCGGAGTTGTAGACGATGAGGAACGAGGCCGCGTCCGCCCCGCTCCAGGATCCGTAAAGGCGCGTGCAGTAGTCGGCCTCGTTATTCTGCACTGTCGAATTGTCCGTGTCATAGAAGTAGATGCCCCACCCGCTGTTGTACGATGCATAGTTCCCCTCGATCAGGGCGGAATCACAGTTGAACAGGCTGATGCCGTTCTGCTGTTCGCTCACGTCGTTGCCGCGTATGGTCGGGCGGGCGCAGGAACGAAACCACATGGCGTGGGCGTAGGAGCCGTTCGGTCCGTCAAAGATGTTCAGGAAAATCGAGCCCTCCGGCAGTTCCGGCGTGTCCCAGACGTTGCAGTCTTCCACGGTCAGATCGTCGCAGTCGTGGAAGTGCGTGCCGTGGAAGTAGTCGCGGACCGTCAGGTTGGCGACCGTAACGCCGTTCCTGCCGGAGGCATACACCCCGTACCCGCTGTCGTCGCCGTAGATGACGGCCCCGTTGCCGTCGAGGCTTATGCCGCCGGCCCCGATGGTGATGCCGTTGGGCAAGTGATAGGTCCCGGGCACGAACACCGTGTTCGTTGTGATGACCATCCCATCCGTTGGCACGACGTCAGCGAGTAGCCTCGACGGGGCCAACGCAGGAGCAAGGGCGCACAACGTGAAACCTGATACCCAGAGACGGATGTTGCCTCTGATGCTCATCGTAACCCTCGTGTTTTCAATGGGTTGTCCCGTATGCCGGTCATGAGCGGACGGCTCCAACGCGGGTTCCCGGCAGTCTGAACGACGTCCGCTTGCCAGGTGCTGGCGGACGCTATGCGAGGAATCCATCATATCGCCAGGCATGGACAGGAACAACGCAAGGCTGGTTCCTCCACCAATTTGCAGCAAAACAGGATAATGTGCTGACTCATTGTAATTCGCTCTTTCAGGGGGGCTTGCGACTGTGGAAAGGAGTTGGTCCTCGCAGGTCAGTCCGCTATCATCGTAAGTAGATACCCCCATTCGCCGGGTTGAGGATTGCGCTGGGGCTGGCGACGCGTCGTGGCGGGCAGATGGCGCCGGGATCGACTGCCCACCGCCAGGATTTCCCCGGGAAAGCACGCTCAATGCGTAAAGCAGCCCCATGCGTGGAGGAGAAAGGAACCCAAGGATGAAACCTGCGATCCGTTTGCCCGCGGCTTTGCTGGTCGGCCTCACCGGTATCATTGGCGGTGCCCAGGCGGCTCCGTCGGCTGAGGGGCGCGACACCACCTGGAATTACGTTCTGATCACGACGGACCACATCGCGACGAACTCCACCGGGCTGGATGACTACGTGGCCCACAAAACGGGGCAGGGCTGGTCGATCCTGGTCAAGACGGTGGAGTCGATCGAGGCGGAGTACACCAAGGCCTTGCGGCCGGAGCTGTTCGAGACCACGGACGAGCGGGCGGACCGGATCAAGGCGTTCCTGAAGGACAAGTACGCGGAGTACGGAATCGAATACCTCATGCTGATCGGCAATCCGGATCCGGATGACGTTCTCAGCGCGTCGGACTCCGTCGGCGACGTTCCGATGAAGTTCTGCTATCCGGACGAGCACAGCAACAAGTTCTACGGTCCGACCGACCGCTTCTATTCGGATCTGACCGGAAGCTGGGACAAGGACGGAGACGGGCTGTTCGGCGAGTATGCAGGTGACCTGGGGGCAGGCGGAGTCACTCTCTCGTCGCCCGACATCATCGTCGGGCGCATCCCGTGGTACACGACCGATCTGACGGGGCTGGATTCGATCTTCGAGAAGATCATGGCGTATGAAGATCCTGCCGCGGACGAGTCGTGGAAGTGGAGTTGCTTCATGCCGAATCCGATCGACTACAGTGACGCGTACGGCCGCGAGGGAAACCTGTCGCCGGTCACCATGGCCGAATTCATCAAGGACACGATGCTGGTGCCGGAGGGTTTCAGCTACTATCGCATTTACGAGCACATGTACAATTACCCGCCCATGAGCGTGACGCCGCCGACGGAGATGGTCCCGTCGCCGCTGGGCTACACCTGCTTCACGCGGTACGACTCAAGCCATTACTTCAAGGCCGGGTTCAATATCAGCAGTGGGGCCAGTGCGGATTATACGATCACCGCGCTGACGGACGGGTCGAACACGACAGCCTGGACGACCGCGACCCTGAGCCCCGGGCAATGGCTCCAGTTCAAGACGGCCAACACCGGCGACGGGGGTTGGAGCTTCGCTGCGTACAAGGTAGTCGTCCGCGGGGCGGACCGG
>CAZBFW010000136.1:0-5105 GCA_964491135.1 uncultured Phycisphaeraceae bacterium
TATCCTACACTCTTTCCCTACACGACGCTCTTCCGATCTGCTGTACTGTCTGGTGAAGCTCCAGGACGCACGGTCGGAGGCGCTTCAGCTTGCCGCCGTCCGAGCGGGGTTCCAGGACCTAGTGAGCAACGTTCAGAAAGGACAAAGACTCGTCGCCCGGTTGGAAGACCGAATTCGCGACCTGCGCCAGTCCAGCCTGAATTGTCTTCAGGAAACGACGAATCGACGTCTTAACATCCTGGCCGTACTCTCGGCGATCTATCTCCCCGCCACTCTGATTGCTGGCATCTATGGCATGAACTTCGATAACATCCCCATCACCAAGGTGCCGTATGGGTACTTCGTCGTGCTGGCTCTGATGATCGGACTGGTGGTCGGTCAGATCTGGTTCTTCCGTCGGCGTGGCTATTTCAGGTAGGTCAAAGCGATGCCGAAATCGCCCCGTTTGTATTGCCGCCGTGCTGGACCCTGCATCCGTGTCATGCTGACGGCAGCCGTCTGCGGTCTCGCTGCTCTGTGGGCGAGCGGTCACCTGTACGCCGGGCACGCCGCCAGCGAGCAGTTCCCGCCGCGGCTGGAGCCCGCGGACAGCGTCGCGGGATACGTCGCGCGACTGCTCATCAACGAGACTCCCTTTCCCGGTGAGCGCGGCTGGGTCAGCGAAAAGGACACGCGCGCGGCGATGCTGTCGATCCTGTGGGTTCTCCACGGCCGCATCCATCACATTCCGCCGGGTTACCGGCAGGAGCAGATCGCGGCGGTCCGCGCGGACGACATCATCGATGTCATCACGGCCGGCGGCGAAAAGGGGCAGTGCGACGGCTTCTACCGTGAGCAGTCGGGTCGGTTCGTTGCGGTGCCTCGGGTCCATGAGCGGGTCGAGAACCTTTTGCGGCTCGCGAACAAGGGGGCCCCCGGGCGCTTCGCCCGGCTGATCAACTACGCCCAGGGCCTGGCCAGTGCGTACGTGCAGACCGGGATCGCCGGCGCTGATCGCTTCGGGGATCTGCGTCGCGTCGGCAAGATCGAAGTGACCGGCCGCGCGTACTCCTGGATGGCCGACCGGGACTGCTACATGCCGGGCGGCAACTTCGTGAAGATCCCGGACGACCAGGACGGCGCCCTGGGAGGCAACCGCTTCTTCACGTTACGGAGATTGACGCCATGAGAGTCTTCTCGGTCATAGCCCTGACCGTGGGACTGCTGTGGACCGCGTCGGTGGGGGAGCCGCTCGCCGCACAGACCCGTCCGACGGCACCCCCGGAGCTGCTGGAGCGACCGTACTTGTACGACGTGGTTCGGCACCTCTATCGCTGGTACCTTGACGAGCGTGACCTCGATCCCCTGGCTCATAGTCGTGAATTCGTCTTCTGGGTTCGCGGGCTGCAGCCTGAGCTCGACGAGAACGATCGCAGCCGGTTTGGCGAAATCACCCTGCCGCAACTGGGCGTCCGCGTGAGGGTGAAACTGGCCGACTACGCGATTCGCGAGCTTGACACCATGGTGAAGAGTGACACGTTCAGGATCGTGGCGGTATCCAGGACCCCGACCGAGGACGGGCCGCCGCCGGAGAGTGCCGCGGTAACGGTCGACTATGCCGAGATGCGCGACGAACTGTACCGGACGCGTCGGGAAGCCCGATTCCCCGAAGGAGAGTTGCTCGAGCGGTTGCGGCGCGCCACGCGACACGAGCTTCTGAAGGACAGCAAGAGAAAGGCGCGGGAAGCCCCGGCGGGTCTGCAAGTCGTACATCTGGCTCCGCTCTCGCCGGTGGCCAACGAAGCGTGGGTATTCTGGGAAAGCGGACGAATGCTGATCCGCTTCGCATCGGATATCGACCTTGCCAATCCGGCGGTGTGGGAGCACGAGGAGCTGGCCGTGCGAACCTACGACGTCGACCAGCAGGTCGTCGTTTCCCTCGATGAGGTCGCGGGCAGCAACGCATTCTTGACTCGCGACCAGGTCGGACGCGCCCTCTACAACTGCATCGTCTTGGGACAACGAGTGGAGTTGCAGCCGCAGGCGGATGAGGCAGTGCTTCAGCCCGCGCCGCGGCGTTCGGAAGGAGGTGGTCCTTGACCCAGACCTCTCCGACGGTGAGACCGCGCAAGCCTGTGGGCAGACTTGTGACGACGGGCACGAGAACGCGGATCGGACTGGGCTGGGCCGGATGGATCGACAGAACCGGTGTCGGCAGCCGCAACGCGGCAAGGATCGCGGCCGAATGGTGGGCCGCCACTCGTGATGTGTTTCGTTCACCGCAGTCTCTGTTTCATGGTTCTGCCCCGCAGGGGCGCAAGATTAGGGAGGTTCTCTCATGTTACATGGAACTCGCGCAACGTGGCTGGGTTCATGGCTGAAGTGCTCGTTCATCGGTCTCATGATGCTCACGGCGGGGTGTGGGATCTCCGGCCGCTGGGCGGGATCGAGCCTGAGTCCCGAGATGGCTCGCGACCAGTTCAAGCTGCTCCGGCCGGAGAGCGTACCCGGGAACTTCGTCAGCGCGGACTTCCGCTTCCAGCAGGACGGCACCTACACGGCGGATCTCGTGTATGACGGCAAGCTGGAGGCCCAGCAGGGCACATACACGTACGACGAGGCCAAGGGCATGTTGACCCTCCGGGACAAGAAGGGCAATAGTTACGCGTTCGCCACCAAGAAGCCGGATGACCAGACTCTGCAGCTCGTCAAGGGAATCAAGGGTACGGACGTTACGCTGACGCTGAAGAGGCAACCCTAGCCGGACGGGCAGGTCGAGACGGCCGGGGGGCCTCAGGAATGGCTGCGCGCGAGGGAAATGCGATGACTCAACGAATCGGTGTTGTCACAGGCGGCGGGGATTGTCCCGGGCTCAATGCGGTCATCCGCGCCGTTTCCAAGGCGGCCGCCAAACGTGGCTGGGAGGCGATCGGGTTTTTGGGAGGATATGAAGGGATGCTGAACCCGCCGAAATATCGCTCGCTGGACTACCAGGAGCTGGGCGGCCTGCTCACCCGCGGCGGTACCATTCTCGGCACGGCCAACCGGGGCCTCTTCTCGGCGAAGGTCGGCCATGGCGAGAGCCGGAGCCTGCCGCAGGAACTGATCGACGGCGTGAAGCGCACCATGGAGAAGATGAAGATCCGCGGCCTGGTAAGCATCGGCGGGGATGGTTCGCTGAGCATTGCCCAGCAGCTCTTCGAGGGCGGAGTGGCCGTCGTGGGCGTGCCCAAAACGATCGACAACGATCTGCAAGGGACATCCTTCACGTTTGGCTTCGATTCGGCGGTCGCCTGCGCCACGGACGCGCTGGACCGGCTCCACACCACCGCCGAGAGCCACAACCGGGTGATCGTGCTGGAGGTGATGGGCCGGTACGCGGGCTGGATCGCGATCTATGCGGGCGTCGCGGGCGGGGCGGACGTGATCCTGATTCCGGAGATCCCGTTCACCTACGAAAGCGTGTGCGCCAAGATCCGTGAACGAGAACAGGAAGGCAAGCACTTCACCATTATCGTTGCCGCCGAAGGCGCACGCGAGAAGGACAGTGGTTTCGTGACGGCCGCGGGGCAGGAGAAGAATCGTGAAGTGCGCCTGGGCGGTATCGGGGCCGTGGTCGCCGCCGAGGTCGAGAAGCGAACGGGCAAGGAGAGCCGCACCTGCGTGCTGGGCCATCTGCAGCGCGGCGGCAGCCCGACCAACTTCGACCGGGCCCTCTGTTCGATGTACGGCGCGGAGGCGGTGCAGCTCATCGCGGACAAGCAGTTCGGGCAGATGGTCGTGTTCGGGGCTTCGGGCATCGGCGCCGTCAAGATCAGCGAAGCCATCGCGGCATTGAAGACCGTGCCGCCGGACGGCGGCCTGGCCCGGACGGCGCGGGCCCTGGGGATCAGTTTCGGAGACTGAGTGTCTACCCGACACTCCGGCGGGGAGGTAAGCCATGATCAGCCGGTCCCATTGAGCGGAAACAGGCTGACTTCGCTCGATGAGTGGCCGCGTGATGGAGAGGCAGGTAGAGCAACTCATGGGCGGGAAGGTTTCATCCAGACGTATGCCGGACGGGCGACCGAACGCGGATCTCGCGATCGCCAAAGGAAGCAGCGCCCCGCTCGGGGCGACGCCTTGTCCCGCGGGAGTGAACTTCAGCGTCTTCTCGAAACGCGCCCAGGCCATTGAGCTGATGCTGTTCGATGCCGTGGATGACGGGCGGCCGGCCCGGGTGATCCGGATGGACGCGGCGGCCAACCGAACCTACCACTACTGGCACGTGTTTGTCCCAGGCGTGCAGCCAGGGCAGATCTACGCATATCGGGCCGAGGGCCCGTCCGACCCGGCGAAGGGGATGCGGTTTGATCCCTCCAAGGTCCTGCTCGACCCGTATGGCCGGGGCGTAATGATTCCGAAGCACTACAGCCGCGAGGCCGCCCGCTCGGAAGGGGACAACACAGCCACGGCGATGAAGAGCGTGGTGGTCGATCCCGGCACGTACAACTGGGAAGGGGACACCCCGCTGAAGCGGCCGTCCGCGCGAACCATCATCTACGAGATGCACCTGCGCGGTTTCACCCGCCATCCTGACTCCGGCGTCCCCGAGGAGACCCGCGGCACGTTTGCCGGGCTGATTCAGAAGATCCCGTATCTGGAGGAACTCGGAATCACCGCGGTCGAGCTCCTGCCGGTCTTCCAGTTCGACGTTCAGGATGCGCCGCCGGGGTTGATCAACTTCTGGGGCTATCAGCCGGTCTCGTTCTTCGCCCCGCACCAGGCGTACAGCTCGCGGCAGGATCCACTCGGCCCGGTGAACGAGTTCCGCGACATGGTCAAGGCGCTCCACCGGGCCGGCATCGAGGTCATCCTCGATGTGGTGTTCAACCACACGTCGGAAGGCGATCACGCGGGGCCGACGCTGAGTTTGCGAGGGCTGGACAACCCGACGTACTACATCCTGGACCGGGACCACTCACGTTACGCCGACTACAGCGGGTGCGGCAATACGCTCAATGCCAACCACCCCGTCGTTCGCCGCATGATCGTGGACAGCCTTCGGTACTGGGTGGAGCAGATGCACGTGGACGGCTTCCGGTTCGATCTCGCCTCCATCCTGGCGCGGGACGCAAGGGGCGAGG
>CAZBFW010000136.1:5115-8615 GCA_964491135.1 uncultured Phycisphaeraceae bacterium
GCATGGGGCGAGGTGATGGCAAACCCGCCGGTGCTGTGGGACATCGAGTCGGACCCGGCGCTGGCCGGCACGAAGATCATTGCCGAGGCGTGGGACGCGGCCGGCCTGTACCAGGTGGGCAGCTTCGTGGGCGACAGCTGGAAGGAATGGAACGGCCGGTTCCGCGACGATGTCCGAAGCTTCTTTCGCGGGGAAAACGGCTTCGTACCACGCGTGGCCGACCGGCTGCTGGGCAGCCCTGGAATCTATGGCCACGAGGAACGTGAGCCCGAGCAAAGCGTGAACTTCGTGACTTGTCACGACGGCTTCACCCTGAACGACCTCGTCTCCTACGATCACAAACACAATGAGGCGAACGGCGAAGACAACCGCGACGGCGGTGACGATAACCGGAGTTGGAACTGCGGCGTCGAGGGCCCGACCGACGATCCGGCGGTGGAGCGGATGCGCAACCGGCAGGTGAAAAACTTCCTGACCGTTACCATGCTCTCGCTGGGCGTGCCCATGATCCTGATGGGTGACGAGGTGCGGCGCACCCAGCGGGGCAACAACAACGCGTATTGCCACGACGATGAGACCGGTTGGTTCGACTGGTCGCTGGTATCTCGGCACGCAGATGTGCACCGGTTCACGCAACTGCTTATCGCACGACGGTTGTTGCGGGATGTGGAGCACGAACACCAGCGCCACAGTCTGAATCAACTGCTGCGGCAGGCGAAATTCAGCTGGCACGGCGTCAAGCTGGGCCGGCCGGACTGGGGCGACGACTCGCACAGCCTGGTGCTCAGCGCCGAGATACAAATAGAAAAGTTGCTCCTCCACCTGATTCTGAACGCGTATTGGGAGCCGCTCGACTTCGAACTTCCGCCCATCGAAGGGACGCACGGAACCTCCTGGCGCCGCTGGATCGACACTGCCCTGGATCCACCGCACGACATCGTCGACTGGCGGTCGTCGCCCCCGGTTCCAGGGTCTGTCTACCGGGCCGAGGCGCGGTCCGTGGTGGTGCTCTTCGCGAGCCCAGGTTGAAGGGGCCCGATGCCTTCCGGCCAAATCCTGCGGTCGTCCCGTCCACTGTCCCGACGAGGCGTGGGCGAAGACTCAGGATGCGGAGGGGTATGAGCAGGCTTGCGGGCCCGTCCGCACGGTGTTCGTGCGGCATGTTCGCAGGCCACGGACTTCTTTCGAAAGGAGTGTGGGCGTATGACAAGAGCCATGGTTGCGGCGGGGGTCGTCTTGTTCTCCTGTCTGGGCTGCCAGAATGATCCCCAGCCGGCGGCGATCACGCAGGAGACCATTCTGTTTGTGGCCGGCCTGGAGATTCCGGAGACGGGCAGCGCCAGCCTGACCTTCCCCGGAGTGGAGGACTTGCGAGTGTACCTGGAGGTGGACTCCATCGACCTCCTCGCGGAGCCCAGCTTCCGCGTGATTCGAGGCGACGTGGAGTGCGACGCGGAAGTCCCGGAGGAAGATGTCATCATCGACGCGCCCGACGATCTTCGCCCCGGGGAAGCCCAGGACAGCTTTGAACCGCCGGTATCGGACACCTACACGTTGTGCTTTACCGACGACAACAACGCCCCCGGGCAGACGAGTTACCGCGTCACCATCACCCAGGACATCCGATGAGTTCGCGTGCGTCCGGATCGTAAGGAATGCGGACAGATCGGCTCACGGGCCTGACCGTCTCGTACGGGAATCCGGCGGGGACGAGGCGGTCAGCCCGAAGGGCCACCGGCCCATGGCCGGGCGGTGTCGGAAAGCGTATTCGCTCGCTGCGGGCGAGTGTTCATCCGGGAGATCTCGTGTACCATGACAGGCTGAGCGGAAGGCGCTGCGGCAAGCCGGGCGCATGTCCATCGGAGAATCATCCAGAAGGAGAAGCGGCGCATGTTCAAAGAAGAGAGAAAGGAACCGATGTTCGAGTGGGCCATGCTCGGGCGGATCGACACCGGGCGACCCAACCTGGGGTTCACGACCCACGTTGCCGTCTACCGCCTGATGCAGTTCACGCTCCGGGATGTGCTGATCCGGCGGTACGGCGTGGAGGCGGCGGACCGCGTCTTCTACGATGCCGGCGAGCTCGCGGGAACGCGCTTCTACGAGAACCTCATCACCCGGCGCGACTCCTTCAACGAGTTCGTCGCCGAACTCCAGGACGTGCTGCGGGAGATGGGCGTCGGCATCCTGCGGATCGAGAAAGGAGACGTGGAGAACCTGACCTTCACTTTGACCGTGGCCGAGGATCTCGACTGCTCCGGCCTGCCCGCGTGCGACGAGCAGATCTGCACGTACGACGAAGGGTTCATCAGCGGATTGCTCTCGGCCCACACCGGCAGAAAGTTCCGGGTGAAGGAGGTGGACTGCTGGTGTTCCGGCGACCGCGTATGCCGCTTTGAAGTCAGGCCAGCGTCATAGAGGCCGCGTCATGCTGGAAGCCCGGGAAGAGGATTTCGATAGGATCACGGAGCTCTTCTACCGTGTGTTGCAGGGAGAGATCCCGCAGCCCCTGGCACTGCCCGCCGACTACCCGGAGAACGAGATCAGACAGGTGGTGGAATACACCAACCGCTTCGTCACCGAGTACCGCGCTCTCGCAGACGCGATGTCCGCCCTCTCGCGAGGAGAGCTGGATTTCGATGTCCCCACAGGCAGGATGCACGTGCTTCAGTCGTTCAAGAACCTCCACGCGAATCTCCGCCACCTGACCTGGAAGACACAGCAGATCGCCGGCGGCGACCTGAGCCAGCACGTCGACTTCATGGGCGGCTTCTCCCGAGCATTCAACAGCATGACGCAACAGTTGCAGGAGGCCTTTACGAAGATCGAGCGGCAGAACGAAGACCTCTCGCACGCGAACCAGCGCATGAAGCGCGACCTCGATGCCGCCGCCCGCGTGCAACAGACGCTCTTGCCGGACAACCTGCCGGAGGTCCAGGGATTGAGCTTTGCCTGGTCGTACCGGCCCTGTGATGAACTGGCCGGCGACGCCCTCAACATCGTCCGGATCAACGACGACCTGGTGGCCGTGTACCTGTTGGATGTGAGCGGACACGGCGTACCGGCCGCCCTGCTTTCGGTGACCGCCACGAGGAGCCTTCACCCTCGCGCCGGGGGTGCGGCATCCGTGGTGGCCGGGCCTGGGGCCAACCCGGAGGCCGTGGATCCGGCTCAGGTCGCCTCGCGGTTGAATGCCCTGTACCCGATGGCGTCAAACGCGAATTACTATTTCACGATGATTTACGGGCTTCTGGACGTTCGCACCCGGCGGTTTCGCTTCACGGTGGCCGGGCATCCGGGTCCGATTCTGGCCCCGGCCGGTGGACGCCCCAAGCTCCTTGACGTATCCGGGTTCCCGATCGGGATCGTGGAGGATGTGGAGTATGAGGCGTCGGTGACTGAGCTGCAGCCTGGCGATCGCCTGTTCCTGTATTCCGATGGCCTGACCGAAGAGGTCAACGCCCAGGGAGAGCTGTTCGGCGATGACAGGTTACTCAGCG
>CAZBFW010000137.1:0-4184 GCA_964491135.1 uncultured Phycisphaeraceae bacterium
CGAGCCCGCCACCTTGGCCCTGCTGGGGCTGGGCGGCCTGGCGCTGATCCGCCGCCGAGGCTGAGCAGCCGATCGGCCGAGCGGCATTCTAGAGGATGGGGAAGGTTGATGCTGCGTCGGTTCGGCCTGGCCGGGCCGACGCAGCGTTGCTTGTGGTTCACCTGGAGGGAGCCTTCGTGCCGACAGCCTGGAGACTCCGCGTGCGAGAGACCAGCCGGCAGGAATGCGTGCGGCGGATCACAGCCGCCCTCGCAACGATCGTGTTCAGCGCCGCAACGTTCCCCGCAACGGCGGCGATGAGCTGGTCGTTTCCTCAGGCACTTAACACCACCGCGTCCACCGACGGCAACCGGCACGACTATTCGCCCTGGCTTGCCACCGACGGCGCTGGCACGTGGGTGGCGGTGTGGAGCTCCTGGAGCCTGGCGGGCGGGCCGTTCGGCGACGACATGGACATCTTCTTCGCCCGCAGCGTGGACGACGGAAACACATGGACGGCTCCCGCGGCGGTGGATCCGGCGGCGGCGACCGATGACCTCCACGATTCTGAGGCCATGGTCTACACCGATGGCACCGGGCACTGGCTCATCGCCTGGCGACAGTGGGATCAGGCGGCCGACAGCGACATTGACCTGCGCTATGTGGTCAGCGACGACGGATTGAACTGGAGCGCGCCGGCCTGGTTCAACAGCGACTGGGCCGCGGACATTCGCCGTGACCACGACGGCACGCCGGTGATCGCATCCGATCCGAGCGGAACCTGGGTGGCCGTGTGGTACAAGGTCGTGGACTCTCCGCCCGGCGCGGAGGGCAGCGAGGGTGACATTCACGTCTCGCGCAGCACGGACCACGGCCTGACCTGGTCCGCCCCGGAGTTGCTGCACCCGAGCATGGACACGGATGCAGGCCATGATGTCACGCCCGACATCGCCACCGACGGAGCCGGTCGCTGGGTGGTCACCTGGCAGTCCGACAACCAGATCGGAACGAACGGAGTTGCAGATACGGACATCCATTCCTCACGCAGCTCGGATGCGGGTCTGACCTGGAGCCTTCCGGCGGCGGTGAACACGGACGCCTTCGGTGATGACTTAAAGGACGCCTACAACGATCTGGCGACGGACGGTACCACCTGGCTGGTGACCTGGACCCGCGAACTGGTCACAGGCGGTGACGAGGACATCATGATCGCTCGCAGCACGGATGCCGGGGCCACCTGGTCCGGGCCGGACATCCTGAACCCGTACTACGCCACGGACGGCATGGCCGACGACATGAGTCCGCGAGTGGCGACGGACGGTTATGGCGGATGGGTCGTGGCCTGGTACGCCATGGACCACGCGGATTTTTCCTGGGGGCCGGATCGGGATCTCGTGTTCATGCGGAGTGACGACGAGGCGGTGACCTGGTCCGCTCCTTCGGCACTCAACACGAGCGCGTCCGTGGACCTCTTTGCCAAGGACTACACGCCGGGCATCTGGGCTTCCCGTAGGGGACGCTGGATATCCGCCTGGCGGTCGGACTACGATCTCGGCGGCTTGATCGGCGTGGATTTCGACATTCTGTTTGCCGGTTCGTGCATGCCGACGCTCAAGGGCGATCACGAATGTGACGGGGACGTCGACCTGATCGACTTCCAGGCGTTTCAGGTGTGCTTCTCAAGCGGTTTTCCGGTTGGGGCCGACTGCGCCGCTCTAGACGCAGATGGCGACGACATCTTGACTATGGGCGACTATGTGGCATTCGAGGCGGGCCTGACCGGCCCGAACTGATACCGCGGGGTGCGGGAAGGAGGACTTCAATGTTCACGCGACGAAATGCGGTTGTGCGAGGTGGCATTCTCGCGGTGTTGGCTCTGGCGGTGCCGATCCAGGCCGCCTGGGTGGTCCATGAGGTTCCTATGTTGCCCCACTGGGCAGGGGGTGCCGAGGCCAGCGACATCAACAGCAACGGCGTGATCTGCGGCAGTGGCAACTACGTGATCAATACTTCGAGCACGCCGTTTCGGTACGACGGCACCACGGTGACGGAATTGCCGCTGTTGCCGGACGCCGACGCGCCCATCGGCCTCACCACAGGGATCAACGCGTCGGGAGTAGTCTGCGGCTACTCGCGGAAGGCGAACGGCAACTCGGAGGCAGTGATCTGGGTCGACACCACGATCATCTCCCTGCCGTATCCTCCGGGGGCGAACCCGGATTCGGACCTGCGGGCGTACGGCATCAATGATGCCGGCGTCGTGGTTGGCTACGGCTGGGATATGACGGGAGAGCGGATCGCGTTCTATTACAAGGACGGAGTGTCCTACAGTCTGGATGCCACGATCCGGGCCAACGGGCTTTTCGGGTTACAAGAGTCCAACGCCGTGAACAACCGAAACGTGATCTGCGGTGTCGCCGACGACGCGTCCGACTATTCCGTGGCCTGGACCTACGATATCGAAAGCGACACGCTCACCGTCCTCGGACGAATCGGCCCCGAAAACTGCAGCGCCGTCGACATTAACAACGCCGGACAAACCGTGGGTCGCGGTCGGGTTGTGCTGGACGGGACCATCATGGCCGTCACGTATGACCAGGCGTGGTACGCCGTGGACCCCACGGCCGTTGGCACGCAATGGGGCGAGGCGATCAATAGCCGCGGCCGGATGGTCGGCAACATCGGCAGTTCCGCAACCCGCCTCGGCTGGTACAGCGACGGCCACGGTGACGGCCATATGAAGATGATCGATCTGGCCGGGTGGACCCGTGAGTCAGTGGCGGGGATCAATGACCGCGATCACATTGTCGGGTACGGTCGGACCGACACGTCGGGCACGGACACACGCGTGTTCATCCTCAGTCCGCCACCCGGTGACGGCAATCACGACGGCGAAGTGGACCTGGACGATTACCCGTTCTTTGCCGACTGCCTGGCCGGTCCGCATGCAACGCCGGCGCCCGCCCTTCCCGCCCGGTCCGCCGCGGATTGCCTGCACGATTTCGATTTCGACGCCGACGAGGACGTGGATTTGGCCGACTTCGCGGCGTTTCCGTAGCCCTTCGGCACAGCGGCGCTGCCTTCCGCCTGGACGCCGTTTGGGGCGAGCCGACATGCGTACCCTGGCCTCGCCCCGGTTCCCGGCCGGGCGGGCAGGCTTGGCGGCGGCATGCATCCCTTGCCTCCTGCCACGTTCCGAAGTAGACTCCATTGGCCGTCCGGCCGATGAGGTTCATCCCGACTGGACGAACGTGGGCGGCTAGCGTCGCCGATCGTGTTTTCGTTGATCTGAAGCTGTTTGCGGGGGTCGAGCCATGGCAGGTAAGACAGAGCACGCGCACCGCAGCCGCCCTGCGCTCTGCGGCCCCCAGCGTTCAGGTCAAATGGAGGTCAAGAAGCGTGTTGGAGAGGTGGCTGAGTGGCTTAAAGCAACGGTTTGCTAAACCGTCGTGCGGGAAATAACCTGCACCGGGGGTTCGAATCCCCCCCTCTCCGGTCTTCTTCAAATCCCAAATGCGTCGTCTGCACCCGGCTCCTTCCCTGCCCGGGTCATTCCCCCGAAGCATCCGGCCATCGCGACTCCATAGCGGGGCGATCCAGGCTGTGTCCCGGATTGGTGCTGCGTGACCGCGACGATGACGCCCGTGCACGGAAGCCTCCGGGTTATGAGCGCGAGCCCCGGTTTTCGCGCAATCCGCTTATCTGCCTGCTACTTGTGGCGTCAGCTTCGATTCCGCGTTCGGCAAGACGCGGCAGACTGGGACATACCGGCACGTCCTGGGCACGCCCGACTTTGGCGCCTGCGCATCCTGCCGGATGGTGAGAGCGCCACCGAGCTGCGGGCCGAGCTCATCGATCGTTTGGCCGAGCTCTACGACCAGTGGGGTGAACCCAAGGATACCGAGGTTTGAAGGGCCAGGCGTGCGCCTGCCTCGCCCGCGCAATCCGGTCCGGCGCGCCCCACGGATCAGCCGGAGTCACTTGCAACACACCCGGCTCCTGCAGCGCGCGCCCGTTTCACATTTCTCCCAGGCGTCGAGGGCGGTCGGACTGGAGGACTCGTAATGGGATGAGGAGGGGGGCCCTACGGGTTGCGTCGTCTGCCCACTCCGAGAACCGCTGTTTTCATATTTTTTTTAGGAGATGGATTCCAGCTGGATTTAACCGCTTTTGTACACTGGTTGGTACTCGTCGATGTTGGGATG
>CAZBFW010000137.1:4194-8562 GCA_964491135.1 uncultured Phycisphaeraceae bacterium
TTTCCGAGCGGTGCTCGGAGATGGAATCCCGCTGCCATCAACCGCCGGTGAACACCGCCTGGAACGCGGCGAAGTCGGCCAGGTCCACGTCGCCGTCGTCGTTGAGATCGGCGTTGGCGAAGTCGTTAGAGCTGCCGCCGACGCCTGGCCCCGCCAGGCAGCCGGTGAGAATCGCCAAGTCATCCGCATCGACGTCGCCATCGCCGTCCAGGTCGCCGGGGTTCGCGATGCTGAAGACAGCATTGCTCATGTCCCACAACACCACCGGCTCGCCCATCCAGTCGCGGCCGTACCCCCAGACCTCGATGAGGCAGTCGGTCGCCGCAGAGCCAGTGACCGTCCACGGCTCGCTACCGTCGTTGGGAAGCTCGCTGAACAGCTCCTCCCACGAACCGTTACGTCGCAAGGAGATACTCACGCCCGGCTCCTCGTACACGCCGCAACTCGACCAGTCGATAGTCATCGTGCGGCCGATCCGCCAGACCTCGCCGCCGTCCGGCGTGACGACGACGACGCTGTCCCCCAACTGGTTCCAGCCCATCTTGAACACGAAGGCGTCGTACCCGCCGTTGAAACCCTGGCCGATCCAGGGAATGTAAAGCTGCGCGTTCGTATATCCGACGGCGTAGACCGCCCCGATGTCATCCACGGCAATGTCCTGGACGGTGGCCACCCAGTAGCCCACGCTCGCGGGCCGAGTAATGCAGGCGTATGACGACCCATTGGGGTCAAACTTGCCGACAAAACCTTTGCCTTGACTGGCATCTGGGTAGACCAGGCCGCCCACATATGCCTGGCCCGCGGAGTCCAAACGAATGGCGCGGCCGCGGTCATAATCGGAAGTCCAGCTGCCGTCGTCCAGATAAGTCGAGTACGCCGGCGTGGCATACGCGGCCGGGAGGATCTTAGTGACAAACGCGTTGGCGTAGGACGCAAAGGTCGTGTCCCAGGCGCCTGCGGTGATCGGGAAGTCGTTGGACTGCGTATAGCCTGTGACATACGCGTAGCCGGCCGGATCGACGGCCACCCCGTCCGCCTGTTCCTGGTTGGACCCGCCGAGGTATGTCGCGTACTGGATGCTGCCATTCGGGTCCAGCACCGCGAGGAAGGCGTCGTAGGCGTCGGTCACCGTGGTGTCATAGGCGCCCGTGGTGGTATACAGGCCGGTCCGCGAAGGTCCGACGATGTAGGCGTTGTCGAGGCCGTCAGTCGTGACGCCGTACGCGCCGCCTTGGCCGGTGCCAAGCAACTGTGAGTACAGCAGCCCCGTCCCGGTCGGATTGAGCTTGTAGGCGATGGGGCGTGTCGTGTACGGGAAGCTGACATCGGATGCCTGGCCGGCGATGTGAGCATCGTCGGCCGAGTCGAGCGCGATCCCAAACCCGCGATCATCCTGCGCGCCGCCGATGTAGGTCGAGTACCACAACGCGTTGCCTTGGGCGCCGAACTTGGTCACGAACGCATCGGGGTAGCTGCCACCGCCAAAGGTGGTGTCATACGCACCTCCGGTGGTCGGCAGACTGCCGTACGTGTGTCCGGTCAGGTACGCGCAGCCGTTGGGATCTACGGCCACGTCACTCGCATGGGGTGGAGAGGTCGTGCTGCAATCGTGGAAGAAAGTCGAGAAGACCAACTGTCCTGTGTTGCTGAGCTTGGTCACGAACAGGGCGTTCGTGCCGCCGAGCGTCTGATCATACGCACCGACGGTCGTAGGGAAGACAGTCGAATTCGTGTCGCCGACGACGTAGAGGTTGTCGCTGGGATCGAGTGCGAGGCCGTAGCCGCGGTCGTTCTGCGCACCGCCTAGGTATGTGCCCCATTCGACCTGCCGGATATCGCCCGGCTGGGCGGCGATGAAGCACTTCATGCGGTTGTCCGAGGCCGAAATCGACACGGCGTTGACGTACGTGGTGCGGCCGTCGTAGAGTCTCGTGTTCGGCATGCCGCCGTTGACGAAGTAGTCCCGGTAGCCGGCGTAGTAATAGTGCTGCCGATTGCCCTGCTCCGGCGGCGGATTGCCCGCCGTCAGGTAATCGAGCTCGCCATAGCCCACGCTCGCCGTGTTGGCCTCCTCCAGATCGACCTGTTTATGGGTCCAATCACCGTTACCCGAGACCGCCATATCGACGTGCCAAATCGCCAGTCCGCCGCCCCCGGCGCCCCCGGAACTGATGCTGAACCAGCGGTAGAGTCCGGCGTCGAAGCCCTGGAGCTGCCGGTTCTCGACCAGGAAATACTGGTTCGGATCGCGCGTGTTGTTGATGCGAACCACGCTGTAATTCGGCGTACCGCTCGCCCACAGCGTGTACTCCTGGCAGCCGGTCGCGACCGTCGGCGTAACAAATCCCAGTTGCTCCTTGGACCAGGCGCACATGTGTACCGGCGTCTGACCGAGATACGTGTCGCTCGCCGCGGTCCCCCACACGCCGTAACCCATCAACCCATGCGCGCCGATGCCATGCGAGGCACTCGTGTAGTCGTACAGGTCGATGAGGCCCAGGTCGTGGCCCAACTCATGGCAGATTTCGCCGATCGTGGCGGCATGGCTCCCGCCGGGATCGCCGTGCAACTCGCCGACCTGCATATAGCCCGAGTCGCGGTTGTCGCCGTACCACCCGCACAGATACACGCCCCCGACCTGCGGGGCCGGCGCAGTGCCTTCGAGCACCCAGCGATGGCCGTGCACGGCGGGGTGCGGCGAAGCATCACCAGCGTATCCGTGTTCATATCCGGCCGCGACGACCACAACGTGCAGTTCGGGCGGTGTGATGTAGCCCAGGGGCGCCTGCGTGTCGTAGTTGCCGTATTGAACGTACGCCGCGGTGCGGTACAGCGCGTCGCTGACAATCAAGCGGTTGCGATCGTCGAACGTGCCGTACGGGTCCGGGTGGTTCCCGGCGTTATGGTCGGTTGACTGCAACTGCACGCGGACGATGCCGTCCGATGCAGTGCCGGCTGTCTCCGCCGCGGGCAGAATGTCGAACTGGCCGCCGGAAACCTCATTGTAATACGTCCGCACGGTCTTGCCGGAGGTCCCAAAGAACAGGTCGCTCCAATAGGCGTCCGACGTGGTCAGGGCGCGGTCCTGGAACTCAACCAGCACGACCAGGACAGATTCGCTCGCCGAACGCCCTTTGTCCACGGGCGGCTCGGCCGTCGTTCCTGGCCGCCGCTCCACCGCCGCGGCCAGCGCCGGCACATCTGCCAGCGTCGCCACGCCCCGCCCCGGCGAATCGCGGCCGACAGGCGCGCTTCCCGGCTGAATCACTCCGGCCCGCACGGTCGCGTACCGCCACCAGCCCGCACCATCGCGCGCGATCAGCGTGTCGCCGCAAGCGATCCAGTTGAACCACTCGTCGCCGCCGGCCCGGGCGACGAACGTCGTACCGTCGGGCTGGGACAGCACGACCGGATCACCGGGAATTGGGCCGGCCAGAACTGGGGTGGAAGCAACCACCACCAGCATTGCGTACGCGATACCCTGGCTTTGCATCCACGATGTGTTGCGGCATGACATGTTCCACTCTCCTTATCCGGAACGCGCCCGGGGCGGCGCTGCTCTCACACCTGGGAGTAGACGAAGTGTGAGCCGATTTGACAGCGTGTGCGGCAGGCGCACGTTCGCAGGTTGTGCTGAGGCCGCGCGTAGCGCCCGTGCCGGCCCGCGCATTGACGGTCTCGATCGCGTACAGCCCGCTCTTGCCAAAAAACTGCCCGTTCATCATCCCGTGCCGGCGCTGGGCCACGCCGCACGGCCGATCGGGTGCTTGTTTCGTGCGGCGCCACACCTCAACTCGGTACCCCCCTCCTGGGTACCATCCCCATCCGCAGAGACGGCGCCATTAATCCGACGTTTTCCATTTGACATGACCCAGTTCGGCTGCCGAACCGCGTGCAGCCATTGTACCGCGCCCCGCGCTCTCGCGCCTACGCCTTTCCACCACGCGCACTGCATCCTTGGACCCCCACGGCCGCGTCTTGGCGTTTTCCGGAAGAGACCGCGATTCAACGGACGTGGAGAATTCTGATTTGAGAACCGACTGAATCCGAGGAGCGGAAGGCCCATCCGAACCTTAGATCGACGATTGTGCCAGAGCAGCCTGCGAACCCATCTGGGGTGCAAAACCGGCACGCCCAGACACGCCCCCGGCACGCCCTTGCCGGTTTTTGGGGATCCCGCGCAGCAAAACAGGCCAGCCGTAAGTGGCTGACCTGCATCGAGTTACATCAATTAGCGGGGGCCCGCTCCATACCTAACGGGTACGACTTGCTCGAGCCCGTGGAGCTGGACCTCAGCACGTCGTATCTCCCTTCTCACAAAAGATCGGAAGAGCACACGTCTGAACTCCAGTCACGAGATTCCATCTC
>CAZBFW010000138.1:0-8494 GCA_964491135.1 uncultured Phycisphaeraceae bacterium
CCCTCGAAGCGCACGCATTGACAGGCAGCGGGCTTTCATAGAAGGATTCTCGGCCAAGCAGGTCCAGGTTACTTGGCCAAGCAGGCAGGCGGGCCCTTTTTGCGCAGGCAAAGGCCACAACATCCGCCACCACGCCCGGAACGTGCCGCTATTCCACGGTGACGCTCTTGGCCAGGTTGCGCGGCTTGTCCACGTTGCAGCCGCGGAGCACGGCCGCGTGGTACGCGATGAGTTGCAGCGGGATCACAGTGAGAAGCGGTTGAAGCGGCTCGATCGTGTCGGGCACGTACAGCACGTGTTCGGCGACGCGGGTGATCTCGCGGTCCCCCTCTGTGGCGACGGCAATGATATGGCCGCCCCGCGAACGGACCTCCTCGATGTTGCTGAGGATCTTCCCATACTGGGCCCCGCGGGGGGCGATGACCACGACGGGCATTCCGTCGCTGATCAGGGCGATGGGCCCGTGCTTCATCTCCGCGGCGGGCAGCCCTTCGGCATGGATGTAGCTGATTTCCTTGAGCTTGAGGGCCCCCTCCAGGGCCACCGGGTAATGGTATCCGCGGCCGAGGTACAGCCAGTTGTTACGGCGGTGGTAGACCTCGGCCACTGCCCGGGCCGCGTCCGCCTGCTTCAGCACGCGTTGCACCTGGTCGGGAATGGCGTCCAGCGCGCGCAGAATGTCGAATGCGGCTCCGTGCGACAGATGGCGCCTCCGGCCCAGAAAGGCCGCCATCAGCGTCAGAACGGTCAACTGCCCGGTGAACGCCTTGGTCGAGGCCACGCCGATTTCCGGCCCCACGTGCAGGTACACCCCGGCGTCCGTTTCCCGGGCAATCGTTGAGCCCACGGTGTTCACGACGCCCAGGGCCAGGGCGCCCCGCTGCTTCGCCTCGCGGAGGGCAGCCAGCGTGTCGGCCGTCTCACCGCTTTGGGAGATCGCAATGACCGCCGTCCCCTCGTTCACGATAGGGTTTCGATACCGGAACTCGCTGGCGTACTCCACCTCCGTGGGCACGCGGGCCAGGTCCTCGAAGAGGTACTCGCCCACCAGCCCCGCGTGCCAGGCCGTTCCGCACGCGGTCAGAATGATCCGACGGCAGCGGGTCAGCTCACGGGCGCAATCACGCAGTCCGCCCAGGAAGATGGAGCCTTCCCGGACATCCACCCGGCCGCGCATGCACATCCGGAGGGAGGCCGGCTGCTCGCAGATTTCCTTGAGCATGTAGTGTTCGTAGCCGGCCAGTTCGATCTGTTCGAGCGACCATTCGACCTCCTGCACCTCCTTGGTCACGGGCACGGCGTCGAGCGTGGTCGTTCGAAAGCCCTCGCGTGTCAGACGGGCAATCTCGTGGTCTTCCAGGTAGATCACCTGGGTGGTGTGTTCCAGGATGGCCGAGGCGTCCGACGCGACGATGTACTCCCCTTTGCCCACGCCGATGATCAGCGGACTGCCCTTGCGGGCCACCACGATTTCGTCGGGCTCATCGGCGCTGACGACCGCGATGCCGTACGTGCCCTGCACCTGCCGGAGGGCCTGCCGAACGGCCGTCTCCAGGTTCCCGTCGTAAAACGACGCGATCAACTGGACCAGCACCTCGCTGTCGGTTTCGCTGCGAAATCGCACGTTCTGCTGTTCCAGGTAGGTCCGCAGGGGCTGGTAGTTCTCGATGATCCCGTTGTGGACCAGCGCAATTCGCTGTGCAGAATCGCAATGCGGGTGCGCGTTGACATCGTTGGGTACGCCGTGGGTTGCCCAGCGTGTGTGGGCGATTCCCAGGGTGGCCGACTCTGCCTCCATATCCAGCTTCTGCTCCAGAACCGAGATGCGCCCCTGAGACTTCCGGATGCGAAGCCCCCGCCTGTCCAGCAGGGCGACTCCGCACGAGTCATACCCCCGGTATTCCAGGCGTTTGAGCCCTTCGATCAGGGTGGGCAGTGCCGGACGTTGCCCCACGTAGCCGATGATTCCGCACATCAGAGGTCCCCCTGTTCCGGCTGCCCGCCATGCGGTTCTGTGCCGGTCATCCCAGCTCGCCGCCGGTCTCCTCCCCGCGCATACCATATCTAACGGACCATGCTGCCCCCGGGTTCATCGGCAAACCCGTTTTAGCCGGTGTATCGCAGGGCGAAACAGCCTATAATCGAAGGTTCGCCCGGGTATCAGCGTTCTGGGGCAGACTGGCAAGGCGAGTTGTGGCGGACCTGTTCGAGGAGAAAAACCGGCGGAATCGCGGGGCAGTGGAGCCCTTGGCCGTCCGAATGCGGCCCCGCACCCTCCATGAGTTTGTCGGCCAGCAACACTTTATGGGCGAAGGCAAGCTGCTGAGGAGGATGCTGCAGGCTGATCGGCTTACCAGCGCCGTGTTTTACGGCCCCCCCGGCACAGGAAAGACCACCCTCGCCCACATCATTGCGGATACGACTCGGGCCGCGTTTGAGGAGCTTCATGCGGCGGCGGTCGGCGTCAAGGAGGTGCGGGATGTGTTGGAGGCCGCTCGTCATCGCGTCGAGGACGGCGGTCGGCGGACCGTGCTGTTCATTGACGAGTTGCACCGTTTCAACCGGGCTCAGCAGGACGTTCTGCTGAATGACGTGGAGAACGGGGTCATCACGCTGATCGGGGCCACGACGGAGAACCCGTTTTTCGCCATCAACTCGCCGCTGGTTTCCCGGAGCCAGATATTCCAGTTCGAGCCGCTGTCCACGGAGGACATATTGAGCCTGCTTCGCCGGGCTTTGTCGGATTCGCAGCGTGGTCTGGGCAGGTTTTCTGTTGAACTTACGGACGAGGCCGGGCATCATCTGGCTCAGGCAGCCGACGGCGACGCTCGCCGGGCCCTGACCGCGCTGGAAGTTGCGGTCCTGTCCCAGGCGGATTCGGAGCAGCCGGACCGACCCATCATGGTCGATCTGGCGGTGGCGGCCGAGTCGATCCAGCGAAAGGCCCTGCAGTACGATCCGACGGGAGACGCCCACTACGACTGCATCAGCGCGTTCATCAAGTCCATTCGCGGCGGCGATCCGGACGCCGTGGTGTACTGGCTGGCTCGGATGCTTGAGGCAGGCGAAGACCCGCGGTTTATTGCCCGGCGACTGGTCATCGCCGCGGCGGAAGACATTGGAAACGCGGCCCCGTTCGGGCTTGTGCTGGCCCAGGCCGCGGCGGACGCCACGATCATGGTTGGAATGCCTGAGTGCCAGCTTCCGCTGGCCCAGGCGGCCATATACCTGGCCTGTTCGCCGAAGTCCAACGCGTCGGCCCTGGCCATCTGGTCGGCGGCGAGGGACGTGCGGGAGGATCGGACCGTCCCTGTACCTCGTTCCCTTCGGGACACCCACTACGGCGGGGCCGCGCGGATGGGTGCCGGAGACGGGTACCGGTATCCACACGATGATCCTCGAGGCATGGTGGCCCAGGACTATCTGGGCGTCGATAAGCAGTATTACGCCCCGACGGATCACGGCCAGGAGGTTCGTTTGCGCGAGTACATAGAGCGGTTCAGAAAACTTCGAGCGGAGGGCTGTCCGCCGGCATCGCCTGCGCAGCCGACAGCACGGTGAAGAAGGCTCTCAGACAGGAAATCCGCGGTCGATTGGCCCGCTTGTCCCCCAGCGACGTTCAGACGATGTCGGCCAAGGCGTGTGACCTGCTGGTCGCGCAACCGGAATACAAGAGGGCCGAAATCATCATGGTGTTTCTCGCCCACCCCACGGAAGTGGACACCAAGCCTCTCGTGCTGCGTGCGTGGCAGGACCGCAAGCGGGTTCTCGCTCCGAAGGTAAGCTGGGAGCAGCGTCGAATGCTCCCGGTGGAGATTCGCTCGCTCACCGAGGATCTGACCACGACGCCGGTCGGGGTGCGCGAACCGACGACCGGCCCGCCCTACCCCATCTCGCTGATCGATCTGGTCATCGTTCCCGGTCTGGGCTTCGACGAGCACGGCAATCGCCTGGGGCGTGGACGGGGGTTCTACGACCGCTTTCTGGCCCATCCGGAGTTTCAGGGCGTCTCCTGCGCGATGGCGTTCGAGATGCAGATGACCGAACTGGTCCCGTCCGATGCTCTGGACGTCCGGGTGAAGATGCTGGTCACCGAGGTGAAGGTACGCCGCTTTGCGCCACATGCGTGAGCCGCGCATGGGCGCCGCGCGATCGAATCCGATTCAGCCTCGCAACCCCTTCATCGACAAGAAATTACATCGCGATTCCGCCGAATTGGCGACACCGGCCTCGTTCGCCCGATAAAACTTTCCTGGTAAGCTTGTGAGTGTGGGAGGTCGATAATCCCGTAGGAGATGGGGCGGAATCGCGGCCAGTGGCCGGTCCGCCGGACAGAGATTCCACAGCCCAAGACGCCTGGAGGTGCCGTTGTGAGCAGGAGCTCTCGGAAGCGTTCCCGGAGTCCGTTCGTACTGTTTGCCGTAGCCGCCTGTGTCCTGCTGATCGGGGTGTACCTGAAGACTCGCCCTGACACGCAGAGCACGGCCAACGCAGGGGCTGGCGCAGGCGCAGTGACGCCCACTCCGAGCCCGGAGACCGGCCCCGAGAAGCCAGGGACGCCGTTGGGCCAGCCTCAGATCATCGAGCCCGGGCAGACTCTCTCCAAGGTGGTGCCACAGGCAACCCTTGCGAATGTGCCGTCGGCGCCGTCCTCGCTGCCGTGGCTGGAGGGAGACGCGGCCATCCAGGCCGACGCGGCGCAGGCCGCCAAGTACGCGCAGGACGGGCGCGCCGCCCTGGCGGCGGGCGATCTGATCGCGGCGCGCAGCAACTTCTCTCGTGCGCTGCTGGCCGGCCTTCCTCCGGCGGAAGAAGAGACGATTCGTGCCGAGGCCTTCCGGTTGGCGGAGGAAACCGTCCTTTCGAACCGCACTGTCACGGGTGATCCGCTTGTGGACGTGCACGTGATTGCGCGGGGTGAAACGCTGGAGACCATCGCGAAGTCGTATTACCTCACCGCCGGGTTGCTGGCGCGCGTGAACAACATCGGCAACCCGAACCTCATCCGCCAGGGCCAACGGATCAAGATCATTCACGGGCCGTTCCACGCGGTGGTGTCGAAATCGTCGTTCCACATTGACGTCTACCTCAAAGACACGCTGGTCAAGCGTTTCCCCGTGGGGCTGGGTACGGACGACAGCACGCCCACCGGCGAATGGGTCTGCAAGAACAAGCTGATCAACCCGAGGTATCATCCGCCGCGTGGCGGCAAGGCCATCGAGGCCGATGATCCGGAAAACCCCCTGGGTGAGCGCTGGATCGGGATTGAGGGAGTCGGCGGGGAAGCCATGTACCAGTCGGGCTACGGCATTCACGGCACGATCGATCCGGAGAGCATCGGCAAGGCGGTGTCCATGGGATGCATCCGCCTGTTGAACGAGGACGTGGAGTTTCTCTACGACCTGCTGGTGGACGCGTACTCCCGCGTCGTGGTCTTGAACTAGGCGCAGGGACCGTCGCTGGAAACGGGCCCTGCGGGATACCGCCGGATGAAGATACTGCTTGTCGACCCCCCGGCCCACAGCGATGACTACGACAAGGCCTATCCCAACATCGGCCTGTTGCACCTCATCGCGTACCTCCGCGAGCGAACCGCCCTGGTCGACGACGACATCGTCTTTCTCGACGCGTTCCACACGATTGACGACCACGTGCGCGCCGTGGAGCGGCACCGGCCGGACGTTTACGGCATCAGCTTCGCGTTTCTGACCCAGCGTGTCGCGTACGAAGCGATCCAGGCGGTCAAGGCCCGCTTCCCGGACCTGTTGGTGGTGGCCGGCGGCCCGCACCCCACGGCAGATCCGCGAGACGTTCTCCGGCGCTGCCCGGCGGACCTGGTCGCCATCGGCGAGGGTGAGACGCTGCTCGCCGAAATCGTTGAGAAGGTATCCCACCGCGACTTTGACTTTCGCCATACGCCGGGCCTGGCACTGCGTGACGGCGACCGAGTGGTGCTGACGCCGCGCCGGCCCGTCGTGGAGAACCTTGACAGTCTGCCTCCGCCCGCGTGGGACCGCATCGATTTCTCGAAGTTCATCGGGCAGCATTACTGCAAGGACAGGCGACAGGCCGGCATCGTGATCAGCCGCGGCTGCCCGTTCCGCTGTACGTTCTGTTCGCTGCCGGTCTGGCGCGTGTCGAAGCCGTACGTCCGCATGCGCTCGCCGGAAAGCATCGCCCGCGAGGTGGAGTGGCTGTACCAGTTGGGCGTGCGCGAGATCAAGATCGTTTCCGACGAGATCAACGCATCCCTCCCCTGGGCGAAGGAGGTCTGCCGAGCCATTGCCGACCTGGGGCATCGGGACCTGTACTTCCAGGGCAACCTGCGAGCCCGCCCGATGGATGATGAGTTGGCCGGCCTGTTCCGCCGCATGAACATGTGGCTGGTGCACCTGGGGTGTGAAAGCGCCAGTGACCGTGTGCTTCGCGGAATCCGCAAGAAGGTCACCGTGCGACAGGTGGAAGACTGCCTGCAGATCCTGAAGCGCCATCGCGTCGGCGTGCTGCTGTTCATGATGGCCTGGAACCTGTGGGAGGAGAAAGGGCGGCTCTGTTGGGAGACCCCGCGAGAAGCCATCCGTTCGCTGATATGGGGTTGGAGGCAATTCTGGCTGGGCCGCATCCGGTACATGACGTGGTCGATCGCCACGCCCATGCCCGGGGCGCCGCTCTTCGAGATCGTGGAACGGCACGGGCTGCATTCGGCCGAGCAGGTGCTGGCGGACTGGGACCGCAACAAGGACTACCCGGGCACGGACCTGCGTCCGCTGGGCATCTCCGAGTTCATCCGCCTGGGCCTGCTGCGCCTGGGCATTCTCTCCAAGGGCTGTTTCGCGCTGGCCAGCGGCGGTTTCGACTGGAGGCGTAACTTCTACCGCGTGGGGATCCTGCTCCGCAGCTTCCTCGGCGCCGGTCGCCGCAGAGACGCCGCACCGGACCTTTCCCTCGCGAACACTCCTCTGCAGCCGAAGGTGGAAGGCTGACGCCGGCGAGCGTCTTGCCGAAACCGGCGGATTCCCGTATGCACTCTGCCCATGACCCTCTTTGACGAAATCCGCTCGGCCTGCCGCCGGGTCGCTGAGCAAGCCCATCACGTCCACATCGTCGCCGACAGCGTCGAGCCGTACGCCGCCGCCCTGCCGCTGGATCAGGTCTTCGCGCCGTCGCTGGATCCGGCCCACCATTACCAGGGCGCGCCGGACAAGACGCTGGCGTACGTCCTGACCGTTGATGCGGTCAACTTCGGCTCCGGGTACTTCCCTCACCTGCGCAAGCGCCCGGGCCTCTCCGGGTACCTTACCGTCGCCTCGTCGCTGAAGGATTGGTTTGACGGCCGCGACGCCGTGCGACCGGAGGACCTCGCCTCGCTGACCCCGGGCGACTGCACTCGCATCTTTGGCCAGGATGAGACCGCACCGGCGCCCGTCCATGAACTGATGCGGCTGTTCGCCGAAGCCCTCAACGATCTCGGTCGCTTCGCGCTCGAGCACTACCAGGGCCGGTTCGCCTCCCTGGTCGAGGACGCCCGTCAATCCGCGGAGGCCCTGGTGGGCATCCTGGATCGGATGCCGTTTTACCGTGACGTGCATTCCTACGGCCGGTTGCGTGTGCCTTTCTACAAACGGGCCCAGATCACCGCGGCGGACCTGTCCGTCGCATTCGGGAAACAGGGCTGGGGCCGGTTCGACGACCTGGCGAGCCTCACGATTTTCGCCGACAACCTTGTCCCTCACGTTCTGCGTATGGACGGTCTGCTTCGCTACGAGCCGGACCTCCTCGATCGAATCAACCGCGAAGAGCCGCTCACACCCGGCTCGACGGAGGAGATCGAAATCCGCGCGTGCGGCCTGACCGCCGTCGAATTCCTGGTGGACGCGCTACGCCGCCGGGGCGTGGACGTCATCGCGCGTGACCTGGACTACTTTCTCTGGAACCGCGGGCAGCGCCCTGAATACAAGGCCCATCCTCGTCACCGCGCCCGCTGCGTGTACTACTGATGCAGTTGTGAAACCGGTAGCCCCTGCTGCAACACGCTTCTGCCTCGCAGCGATAACGCCTGTCTCGCCTTCGAGAGAGAGCAGCATGTGCGCTGCCTGCAGGCAGGAAGTGCCTTCGTTTGGCAATCGACGAGATGCGCCGTCTTCCATTTTCGACCATAACCGGGCGGTTCGGTTGTGCTTATACGAATCGCCGCACCCTCCTCCTGAACTGGCACGCGTAGTGCCCTTGGTCTTCACGCGGACGCGCGGCGTTCGCTGAGGAATACTCCGCCCCGTCAATCGCGGGCGACTACAGCATAGGCCCACCTGAACCAGTCACGCCGGGTCGGGACAGTGTCAACGCGTCGCAGCGGCACTGCGGACTGCAAACAGGGACGAAGGCCCGAGGCTGCAAATGATGCACCCATTCCGCAGAGCAGCTCTGCGCGGGTACGCCCTGTTTGCGCAGATCGGAAGAGCGTCGTGTAGGGAAAGAGTGTAGGATAGGGTGTAGA
>CAZBFW010000139.1:0-8409 GCA_964491135.1 uncultured Phycisphaeraceae bacterium
GCCTCGATTCGATTGGGGACAGGTCAACGCGTCCCCCGATCTCCCAACTGAAGGGTGACTCTGCGCGCATCAGCGGGGCCGGCATTGCGCCGGCCCTGCGAGTGGAGTTGGCGTAACGACACGTTGGCGGGTTTTAGAATCCGGTGAAGCTCTCCTGGAAGATGGCGAAGTCGGCCAGGTCGACATCGCCACCGTCGTGATCGAGGTCCGCGTCCACGGTGCACGTGTCCGCGGGCGGGTTGCCCGGGCCGTTCAGGCAGGCCTGGAACTCGTCATAGTCGTCAACATCCACATCGCAATCCTCATCAAAGTCGGCGGGATCGAACGACGGCACGACCTGGATATCGAGGGTCTGGACCAGGGCGTATTCGTTCGCGTCGATGTTACCGTCGCCGTTGCCCGGCAGGATCTGGAGGGTGGGAATCAACGGATCACCGTTGTTAGTGCCCCAAGCTCCCATCGCCAGGTGGATCTGTGCGGGGATCGCTCCAATTTCAGCCGCCAGGTCGAACTGGCCTTCCAGATACGGCAGATCCATGCTCTGCCCCACGTTCTGTCGATTCGTGCCCGCGACAAGGTCGAACCAGCCGACCCAGCCATTGCTCTCTTCCTGGGCGAGGTAGGCGTCCCACTGAGCCACGGTTCCCGCTTTGGCCCAAGGTTGGCCGGCAGGCGCGCCCGGCATCGCGGCCACGAAGATGAAGTGGTCGCGATTCGCCAGATCGTTCGATCGCTCCGTGGCCACGTAGAGGAAACCGTTGCGCAGGCCCGCGTATAAATGCAGGTCGCCGTTGGTGCTGGTGGCAATCAGCGTAGCACAGCGGTCAACGTAGCCGTCCATGACCCACGGCGACACGCCGGTGGTGTTGATCACCTCGAAGTGCCAATCGTTTCCATTGTTGTTATCCCACAATCCGGCCCCGTCGTTGAACGCCATGTTCAGGCCGTGGGAACCGGCTGCAAACGGCGCCACCGGCACCGTGATCTCCCATTGACCACTCACGTTTTGCGTCATGGCCGGATCGGGGGAGATCACGGGGTTCCAGTCATTGAAGCCGTAGTGCAGATACACTTGCGGGGCGCCTTCGAGCGGAGAATCCTCTGAATTGTACTGGATGGTCACGTTCTGCCCTGCCACCGGCGGGTCGGGAATCACGGTCACGGAGACCTGGCATGCGTCGCCAATCCCGTTGCCGTCTGAGTCCTCCTGGAACGGGTTGTAGACGAATTCGCAGTTGTCGCACTCGTCCCCGACGTAATCATCGTCCACATCCCTCTGCATCGCGTTGAAGAGGTACGGGCAATTGTCCGCCGTGTCGTGGATGCCGTCCCCGTCCTGGTCCCCTTCCTCCTCTTCCGGCGGCAGGATGCCGTGGGCGGCCAGTTGTTCCACCTCGAGCGTCAGGCGTTTTCGCGAGGCCGTGGGCGGACTCGGACTCCCGTCGCAGGGCAGCCAGCACACGCCGACGAAGAACCCGTACGGGCTGGTCGTCGACGGCGGGAACGAAACCTCGGGCGTGACCGAACTGCCGTCGCAATCGTGATCGGCGCTGCCGCCGAGGGTCGTGTAGATCCCATACCCCGGGTCACTGTGCGACCAGCAGCCGTTGTACACGTGGAAATCAAGCTGCGGCGCCGGGTCCAGCGTCGCCGTGGCAACGCCAGGCCCGCCGGATATGTTGGTGAAGATCAATTTGGGCACAACGGGCGTATGGGAATCGAATCGCCCACCGGCCGGGCAGAGGTGACGTATCGTCATGGAGCCGATTGGTTGGGTGCTCACGCTGGAGAGGCACATCTGCACCTCATACAGCGACGTCTGGAATGGGTCTCCATAGTATGTGATGGTGATCGGTGTGGTGCTGACGAGATTGAGGGCGAGCATTTGCGTGTCCACGGTATCGACACCGGAGTAGGGATCAGGCAACTCGGCCGTCGTCAGCCGCTCCACGATGGTGTCAACGGAGACAGGTCCGTAGGGCCCGGGGACAGGAAACGGATTGCCCTTGAAGTAGATGATCCCGTCAAACGGATCGGACCCCGGCCCGAAGAAGTCTGGTGGTACGGGGTCGCCGCCCAGATCGGCATAGGTGGGTCCGGCTTGTCCGGGCGGCGGTGCCGGTGTGACGAACACGTCTGAGCCCGGTGTAATCGTACACTGGGCACGTGTGGGAGATGCGGTTAACGCACACGCGATGCCTGCTGTGGCCAACACTGACCACCCACTTGTGACTCTGATGGCGCACATGGTTTCCTGCCTCCGCGCTAGATTGTGTGCTGAGTAGACATGCCCGGACCCCTGGTGCATCGAGAGGATGCCGGATTTGCGTGGCTCCTCCTGGCCCAAGATGTTCCGGTTCTGAATTAACATTGTACACCGACCGGCCCGCCCGACCCAAGCGAAAACCAAGCTTGAGGGTATCGCCAGCGCTCTATGGCGGGGCAGGCCTTGCTCCCGGGCGTTGAGCGCGCCCTGTGCGTTCAAATCGGGAGTGGCCCCCGGCCTGGAAGTCGATGAAGCAGAGATCAAGCGGTGTGCAAAGACGTGGGGAAAACCCTGCCATTTCCACCGAATGCCGGATTCCGGGTGGATCGTGCGGGTAGAGGTTGACGTCAGCTTCGACTCCGCGTCTGTGAACCTCGCCGATGCTGACGCAACAGCCAGTCTGATCTGAGGCCGGAGCCCGTGGCTCGGAAATCGCCCTCAATGCGGGGAATGGGTAGAGTGTCCTCCGGCTTCAAGAAGGGGCGTTCGCTGAGCGGCTGCGGGCTGGCGTTGGACGTAGACGGGTCTGAAGGAGGTCAACGACGATATGAAGTGCGACACGACGAACGCGTTGAACCGGGGACGCATCGATATTCCGGGATTCCAGCTCCGGTTGATCGGCGGCCATCAGCAGTCTGGGCGTTACCACTGGGGCTGCTCTTGGCTTGAAGGAACATACTGCATTGACCTGGAGCGCTTGGGCGTTCTCTGGCACGCTCGCCCAAACGCTCCTGTCAATCTGGCGCGGTCGGTGCCACGAGAGGTCCTCGTGCAAAGCGGTGCGCTCTGGTGCAACCCTTCCGTCGATCGCGTCGTATCGGTGTTTGAGTGCGATTGCGGCTGCTTCATCGACTGCCGCGTCGCCTCAACCGGCGCCTCCTGCTGGACGCGACACGTTGCGCTTCCAGCACCACTGGAATGGACGGAGCCGGCCCCTGCCTTCCCACGAGCGCCCACGGAACACCTTGATGCATTCCTGGCCGCGGACACCGAACGCCTCGTCCTGTTGATGAACCGAACGAGTCGGCGCATCAGCAATTCCACACGCAACGGCCTTCCTCCCTTCCGCTGCCAGCTTGATTTCATCCGCCTCAACCCGCTGACGGGCGACATCCTCTACGAAAGGGCCGTGCCTGACGTTTCGGTCGGCATACTGGAGAGAGAGCACTTCGACGGCTTGTTCGCCGGCGAGAGATGCGTCGGGCAGATCGACTGGTCGACGGGCGATGTCGACGTCATCGGCGAAACGCCGAAACGCGGTTGCTGGCCCATCCGTTTCGCGTCGAGCATTCTGACGGCATGGCGCGACCGAGGCAGCGTGGAGATCGCCCAGTTTTCTCGGCAGTCCGGATGCATCGAGCGCAGCCACCGCCACAAGCGGGCGCGAGTGCGATCTTTGGCGCTGCGCGTTTGCCATCGCGTCCCCGTGCTTCAGATCAACAGCCAAATCCTCTCGCCGCTGTCGGACGACCTCGAGCCAATGTGGGAAGCTGTGACCCCGCCGTACGTTTACAGCGTCATGTGCAAATGCCGCGAGCCGATGTTTGTTGCGACTGCCGGCAACGGCGGCTACCTCATCGCGCTGGACGCCGACACCGGGACTCAACGGCTGAAAGAGCGACTCGAGGGCGGCTGTTTTGTTCTGTACGAAAGCGGTGACGACAGGCGGTTGCTGGGCCTTTACGGACGCGGCTTCGTCGTAATCGAGCCACCGACTCTGTGCCTGACAAATGTGCGAATGGCAGAGGGCGTGGACCACCTGCTGGCGGTCCGCGCAGGGCGTCTGTTTGTTACCACGGCTGAGGGCAGCGGGGTCACGTGGTCAACGATTCCACCGAGGGGCACGTAGCGTCGCCCATTTCGCCTGCGCGTTCTCGGATGCGACCTGGGAAATCGGGGGACACCGTCCGCGTTTTGAGACGCACCCCCGGTGCCGGCCGAACTCCCTGAACGCAGGTTGAGGTCGGCTTCGACCCGCTTCAGGGAGCGCGGAAACGGCCGCCAGCATATACGGCCCCAAGGGGGCCTGAGGAAGCAGCCAGGCGCGTCAGCGCCGGGTACGCGGGTGCGCCCGTGCGGGCAAGCCTGAAAGGTACTGCCGCAGGCGAGCGGGCCGGTGCCCAGCCGAGTTCCGCCCCGATGGGGCTTGACCGAACAGGCATGCTCGTTTCCAGAGGCTGACGCACCCTGGCTACATCCTTGCGTCCCGTTGGGACTGACGTCGGGGTCACGGGGAATCGGGGGAGGGGTTACCTGTCATTGCCACCCGCTTCGGGTGCCGGCCGCGTCGTACGGATGGAGCCTGAGACGAGCGTCGCCCCTGCATCAGGTCATCAGGGTGTCGGTCGCGACCACCCGATTGTATGTATCGGATCTCTCGCCTTGGCGGATGGCGCGGCCCGAGGCGTGAGCCCGTCGCAGACCAGCCCGTCACCCAATGCCGGAGAGCGGATGCGGTCTTACCTGAACTCGCGATGGTCCTGCCTGAGCAACTCGCGTAACACGCTGATAAAGAATAGATTACGGCGCATTTCGTTCTGAGACTGCGCCAAGTCTTCAGTGATCCCGAGCCCACCGCCCGCGAGCGGCCATTGGCTCGCCGCCTTCGGCTCCGGCAGCAGGCCGGGCGTTCATGCGCAAAAAAACGTTCCGATAACGGCAAAGTTAATTGACTTAATAAAGAGACTTAATTAGGATACCTAATTATCGCCCGGGTCCCATCGAGGATTGGCGATGCCGGATCGCATTACGCCGGGGCGGCCGAGCGAGCTGTGGATCTCGCCAGGACCCCGGATCACCTCATCTGCGAAAGGCACTGCAATGCACACGCGGTCAAAAGTCATTGCCATTGGCGTTTGCCTGCTTCTGCCGTGGCTGGCGTCACGGGGCGTCAGGGCGGAGCAGTGGGATTTCGAATCGCCGCTCGGGCTGGCCGACTGGGAGAATGACAGCTCCCCACCGACAGCCGACACGTTCGGGCTGGCCACCTTCGATTCCAAAAGCGTCCTGACCGTCACCGCCCCGGCCGGCACCAACGACCGGGTGAAGGTACGCACCGTCGACACGTTCCGGACGGGCACGTACGAGTGGCACGTCTACATTCCGACGATGCAGGAGCAGGGGGCCACGAACGCCATCGCGGCGTTTCTCTACTCCGAGCAGTCGGGCGACGACACCAACGCCCGCGAAATCGACTTCGAGATCGGCGAGGGCACGTCGGCCCATCGACAGCAGTACAACGTGCCGGCCGGTCATCTGCTGTGCTGGATGACCGTCCAACGGGACGACAGCTCAGGGACTGCGCTGGATCAGATCGCCTTTCAGCCGGCCAACCCGGCGGACCACATCGCGCGCGGCTACTGGTACACGTACACGATCGAACTGAAGAAGGACTCGTGGGGCCGCTACGTCGTGTCGTGGTACATTCAGAAGGACGGTGGATCCGTCATGAAGGGCCGACGCGACGCCATCTGCGGCTACGGCCCGGGCGACACGGACTTCCACATCTATTGCAGCTCGGAGAACTTCGACACCAACTGGATTGGGGACCACAACCCGCCGCAGTCGGACCAGGTGGGCCATTTCAATTGGGTCCGCTTCACCGACGGCGTGACCAATCTCATCACCGATGTCGAATCGGACACCACCGCCGGCGCCGCCCCGCCCGGAATCGCCGCACGCGAGTGGACCCGCTTCGGCCCGGCGTATCACTCCATCCTGATCGGCCAGCCGCCGGCGCCCGATCCGCTGCTGCTGACGGATCTGTCCGAGCCCGATTTCACGGAATGGAATGAGGCGAATCCGCGGCCTGGTGATCCCGGCTACGACCCCGACCTGCACGGCGGCTTCCCGGATACGGCCATTGACAACGAATGGAGCCGGTTCGGCGCCGCGTTCAACGGCATCTACCTGCTGACCACGGCCGTCGCCGACGGGCCGACCGTGTACTACAAAGCACGGCGCACGGGCGGCTCGACCATGACGATGGGGCTGGTTTTCCAGGAAACCGACGGCGACGTGTGGATGGCGAAGGTCCCGCACACGCTGACGACCTCGTTTGTGGAGTACTCGCTGGAACTGACCAGCGCCAACCTGGAGCTCACCGATGCGAGCGGCGGGGGTGATCTCGACCACCACGTCGCGTTGCTCGGGTTTCAGGTCGTCAAGAACGGCGACAGCGGCACGCCGTCGTTCGACATCGACGATCTGTACTGGGCGTCGGCGCAGCAGCCCGCGAACAAGATTTTGATCACGGACATATCGACCGACTCGGTGGGCACGTATCCGCCGGGGTCGGACCGGGCCTGGACGCGGTTCGGCAACGCCTTCAACACGCTGGACATTGTGGGCGGGGCGTTGCACGCCGTCACCGACTTCATCAACGGCAGCACGTACAGTCTGCGCTACAACGTTTCCGGCACGGAGCTGGATATGGGCAGCCCGCCCCCGGACCGTTACCTGAAGGTGCTCACGGACTGGAGCGTCGGCTCGTCGCTCGGCATCCGCTACAACATCCCGGACGCGCCGCTGGACGTCTCGTCGGGGCCCGCAATGTCGTATCGGATATCATACGTCAAGGAGCCGGGTGCCACCGGCGATCCGCAGGTGAAATTCGTGGTGGAGGAGGAGGACGGCGACGTTTGGGAGGGGCGGGTGGCGATCACTCCCACGAGCACGGAGCAGACGTACACCCAGGAAATCGACTTCCGGAAAATGCAGAAGGTCGACGGAAGCGGCGACGGGACGCTCGATGCGTCCGAAATCGAGCGGATCGGCTTCAGCCTGCTCGCCGACGGCGCCACCGGCCAGGGCGCGTTCCACATCGACGACGTCTATTGGCGGGCGACGGTCCCCGTGACCAACAACACCGTGGTGGCCAAGGCGGATTGGGAGCAGGGGGCCTGGTTCGGCGTGCAATACAACCTGCCCGATGCGCCGTGGGACATCTCTACCGGCCCGGTGGTGTCCTACCGGATGAAACACAGCAACGGGGGTGATCCGCGGGTCAAATTCCAGATCTGTGATCAAGACGGCGAGGTCTGGGAAACCCCGGCCCACAGCGTGACCGGCGACTACGTGACCTATCGGCACGATCTCGAACAGACCACCCTGACCCGCGCCGACGGAAACGCCAACAACCAGCCGGATTTTGACGCCATGGCGCACATCGGCTTCGTGTTCCTGGCCAACGGCGCGTCATCCGGAACGCCGACGTTCCAGATCGACGAGATGTACTGGAACGAGGCTCCGAACCCCGCGCTGCCGCTGATCACCAGCATGGAGGACCCGGACCGCGTCTATATCCCCGCCGGCCAGACCGTCCCCGGACTGCCGCCCGATCCGACCTCCGGGACGTTTCCGGACGGGGTTCCCGACGGTTCGTGGACGCGGTTCGGCGCACCGTTCGAATCCATGTACATCATCCGTGACTGGGATAGCAGCACGGACGGGGACCAGCACCTGGAGCTGACCGCCGACTGGTCGACCACCGAGGGCGACAAGGTGGGCGCACGCTGCCTGTTGTTCACCCGGCCGCTCGATCTGTCCGACGACCACTCCATCGTCTACGACGTGCGCGCGGACGCCTATGACGCGAACACCCGGCACCGGATCGCGCTGGTCGAGGGCGACGGGAACATCTGGCTGGGGCCGGCGCGCCCCGTTTATGCCGACTGGACGACGGAGGGTGTGATTCTCGACACGTGCGAACTGACGCTGGAGCCCGGAAGCGGCAGCGGCACGGCCCTGGACCTCTCCAATATCGTCATGATCGGCGTGAATTTCGTGAACGCCGTATCCACAGGCCGGCAGGTGTTCAGCTTTGACCACGTTCGCGTGGGCGCGTTGCCCGATCCGGGCGAGCCGACGATGCGCTGCGTGCGCATCGTCTTCGGCGGAGCCAGCGGGTACGTCTCCGGCAACGTGACCGGGTTGCCTCCTGGGGAGTACTACGTCAAGACCTACGTGGAAACGGACCAATGGTACTACCAGGGCACCGGCCCGGTGGACGAATACGGGGACTTCCAGGCCAACGGGTTCTGGGGCACGTGGGGCAACTTGTGGATCATCGTGCACGACGCCGACGATGATTCGGTTGTGTTTGCCTGGGATCCGTATTTCTAGGGACCTTCCGGACCCAACGC
>CAZBFW010000140.1:0-4097 GCA_964491135.1 uncultured Phycisphaeraceae bacterium
CGTGGCGGATGGCCCACCCGGGCGAGCGCGGCCGATAGGCGGCCTCCCCGATTCGGATCTCTCCCGAAACCCGCCGGCGCCCAAACGCTCCGAACACGCCCCACAGCAGGTCGCTGTTGCCCGACCCCTGCAGCCCCGCCAGCCCGACGATCTCGCCGGCTCGTACCTCGAACCCGACATCGTTCACGAGTGGCCGGGCGCTGCGACGGCCGGACCGGACCGTCACGTGCTCCAATCGCAGAAGCACGGGCGCGTCCGATCGGGCAATGGTTCGTCCGGCGGTGACGCGCTCATCCAGCTCTCGTCCGACCATGTGTCGGATGAGCAGGGGGGCCGGCATGTCTTTCGCGGGGGCCGTGGCGATCCAACGTCCGTCGCGCAGCACGGTGATCCGGTCGGCGATCCGGTACACTTCTTCCAGCTTGTGCGTGATGTAGACGATCCCGCAGCCGCTTCGCTTCAGGTCGTTTACGACGGCGAACAGCCGCTCCACCTCGGGCTCGTTCAGAGCGCTGGTCGGCTCGTCCATCACCAGGATTCGGGCGTTCAGGGAGAGCGCTTTGGCGATCTCGATCATCTGCTGAAACGAGATGGGCAGGTCTCCCACGGCCGTCCGCGGGTGCACGTCCAGCCCGAGCCGGCCCAGCAAACGCGTGGATTCGTTGTGCTGATGCCCGAAACGCATCCAGCCCCGGGTCGTCCGTTCGCGGCCCAGGTAGATGTTGTCGGCCACGGACATGGACGGCACCAGGGACAGCTCCTGGTGGATGATCGCCACGCCGCCGAGTGCCGCCTCACGGGGCGAGCGGAACCGCACGGGTTGCCCGCGAAGCCGCACCTCGCCGGCGTCCGGCGCGTACACGCCGCCCAGGATTTTCATGAGCGTCGACTTTCCGGCCCCGTTTTCACCGGCCAGTACGTGCACTTCGCCTTCGCGCAGCGGGAATTGCACCTGGTCCAGCACGCGATGCTCCCCGAAGGACTTCACAATCCCGATCATCGCGAGCAGGGGAGGTGAATCCTCCGGAGGAACGACAACGGAACCAGCGTCGGCAGCAGTCAATGGATCGGACTCCGGTCACGTAAACCCGGCGTTTCCGTACCTGTACGGAAGCAGTAGTATAGCCGGAGTGATCCGGCCGACCACCGGCCGGCCGGTCAGGCCGTGTGTGGTTCGTCCACTCCGAATGAAGGAGGCAAACCGTGAGCGTGACTGCGCGCTTGAAGGAACTGGGCATCGAGTTGCCGGCCGTCCCCGCGCCCGTGGCGGCCTACGTGCCGGCCGTCTGCATCGGCGGCTGGGCGTACACCTCCGGCCAATTGCCGATGGTGGCGGGCAAGCTGAAGTACACGGGCCACCTGGGGCGTGATCTGACCGTCGACCAGGGGTACGACGCGGCTCGCATCTGCTGCCTGAATGCCCTGGCGGCCGTCCAGAGCGTGGTCGGCGACCTGGACCGGGTGGAGCGCGTGGTCAAGCTCAACGCCTGGGTGTCCTCGGTGGACGAGTTCACGGACCAGCCCAAGGTCGCCAACGGCGCGTCGGAACTGCTGGTTCAGATCTTTGGCGATGCCGGCAAGCACGCCCGGGCGGCGGTGGCCGCCAACTCGCTTCCGCTCGGGGCGTCCGTGGAGCTGGAGCTGGTCGTCAAGCTTCGGAATTGACGGATTGGCTGTAAGATTTGCCGCCGGTCCGCGGAAACCCAATGGGGCGTTGTGCGCCCGGAGTCCGAGCTTGGGTCGAAGAATGCAGAACGCAGACACAGGCAGCGGGGTTGTCGACCTGATCGACGGCCTTCTGGCCCGCGGTCTGGAGGCCGGTGCGAGCGACCTGCACTTTGAGCCCCTGGACGACCGGATGATCGTGCGCATCCGCGTGGACGGGCGTCTTCGCGACTTCGAGGAGTTGCCGATCGGCCTGGCGGACAACGTGATCGCCCGGCTGAAGGTGTTGGCGGGCCTGCTGACGTACCGAGTGGACGTTCCGCAGGAGGGCGGAGTCCGCTGGGTGGACCCGGGCAACGCGGATGACGCACCCGGCACGGACCTGCGCATCGCGACGTTTCCGACCGTTCGGGGTGAACGGGCGATCGTTCGCGTGTTCCGCGCCCGCAGCCCCGTGGAGACACTGGACCAGCTCGGACTGACCGACGACCAGGTGACGGCGTTGCGGCAGGCGACCCTGCTGCCCTGCGGCCTGATTCCGGTCACCGGACCGGCCGGCAGCGGCAAGACGACCACGTTGTACGCGATGGTCCGTCACATCGTGCGGACGACGCCGGAGCGCAGCGTGGTCACGCTGGAGGACCCGGTGGAGCAGCGCATCGACCGGGTCGCCCAGATCCAGATCAATCCGTACGGTGAGCTGACGTACGAGCGATGCCTGCGTTCGCTGCTGCGGCAGGACCCGCAGATCATTCTGCTCGGAGAGATTCGCGATGCCCGGACGGCGGCCATCGCGGTGGAAGCGTCCCTCACCGGGCACCTCATTCTCACGACGATGCACAGCGGCGATCCGGCCGAGGCGATTGTTCGTCTTCTGGAAATGGGCGTGCCGGCCTACCAGGTGGTCAGCTCGGTATCGGTGGTCTGTTCGCAGCGGCTGCTGCGGAGAAAGATCGCAGCCGGGCAATCGCAGTACGCCGGGCGCGTGGCGTGCGCGCAGATTGTGCGGATCGACGAGGGTCTGCGAGAGCTGATCCTCACGCACCCGTCCGCGTCACAACTGCGTCAGGCCATTGCTCGGCAGGGCCCGGACCTGTACGCGCGGGCCTTCGCACTGGCGGAAGAGGGGGTCACCGACATGGAGGAGGTTCACCGGGTGCTGGGCGATCCGCCCGCACCGGAACAGGCGGGACAGGCATGAAGGTATTCAACTACGAGGGTCAATGCCCGGGCGGAACGCCCATCCGCGGCGAGATCGAGGCCGAGAGCTTCGACGAAGCGGTGCGGCGGCTGGAGACCATGCGCATCCTGGATGTGCAGGTGACTGAATCGGCCAGGCCCCGCGGTGGCCGCCCCGTCGGCACGGACGACTTCATCTTTTTCAATGAGCAGCTCGCCTCGCTGGCCGATGCGGGCGTGGCGCTGGACCGCGGCCTGCGGGAGATCGCCCGCGACATTCGCCGTGGCCGGCTGCGGAACACCATCAACGCGATCGCGTCGGACCTGGAGCGGGGCGTTCCCCTGGACGAGGCCATTGCCGCGCGGGAGTCGGCCTTGCCCGTGCTGTACAGCCGTGTGGTCCGCGCGGGCGTCAGGAGCGGCAACCTCTCCGCGGCCCTGTTGAACCTTTCGCAGCACCTGCGCTTCATCGCCCAGACCCGCTGGGTCGTGTTCGAGAGCCTGGCGTACCCGCTGACGGTGCTGGTGCTGGCGCTGACCATCGTGTCGGTGATGCTTTGCTATCTGGTCCCGCAGTACAGAGAGATCGTGATGGACTTCGGGGTCCCTCTGCCGGCCGTCACGAATGCGGTTTTCACGTTCGCCCGCGTGTACCCGTTTTTGCTGCTCTTTGGGGGCGCCGTGGTGGTCGTCTTCCTCCTGATCTGGCTGCTGCTGCACGGGACCCCGGCCCAGAAGCGGCTGCGCGAGATGCTCGTTTTTCGCGTTCCCATCATCGGACGGCTGCTGCACCTTTCACTGGTTGCCCGGTACATGCGTTCCGTTTCCGTGGTGACGGCCGGCGGCATTCCTCTGCCGGAGGCGCTTCGTCTGGCGGCCGAGGCCACCGGCAGCTCGCTACTCTACCGCGACGCGGAACACGTGGCGTGCCAGGTGGAACGCGGTGAACGGGCGGCCGATGCCTGCCGGACCGTGCGCCTGCTGCCGCCGGTGCTGGGTTTCGTCATTGACACCACTGCGGCCCGGAACACGTTGCCGGAGGCGATGACGGAAATGGCCGCGGCTTACGAGATGCGAGCCGCTCACCAACAGGGCCTGGTGCGGACGTGGCTGGCGCCACTGGCCCTGATCATCACGGGCATCGGCGTTGGCATGTGCGTGCTGGCCATGTTCATGCCGCTCCTGGGTACCATCAGCGCGGTCAGCGGAGGCTGACCTTCTGGTTTGGACGCACAGGCGGGGTGGGAAAGGAC
>CAZBFW010000140.1:4107-8389 GCA_964491135.1 uncultured Phycisphaeraceae bacterium
GAACGGAATCGCGTGATCCGGGACATGGGCGACATCGGATTGCTGCTGGCTCTGTGCCTGGTTCCGCTGGCGCTGCTCATTGCGGTGGACCACGGACTTGCCTGGCTGGTGTGGTACGCGTCGGGATTGCGCGGGGCACGCCCGCGCAGTTTGATCGTCTCCCTGATCCAACCGTTGCGTTACGTCAGCTTCGCGGCCGTCGCGGTGACGCACCTCGCCACGGCCGCCCGGATGAATGTGCCTTTGCACGCCGCGATGGCGGCGGCGGCGATGGAGGAACGCGGCCGCCTGCATGGCATCATGCGGCGGCTCGCGGGCGCGCTGGCGGCGGGCCGGTCGGTCGCCGGCGCCCTGGACGGGTCTGTCCCGGCGTGTCCGGGTCTGGTGGTCAGTCTGGTCCGGGCGGGTGAACGAACGGGCCAGCTTGCGCCTGCCCTGTCCGCCGCCGAGGGGCTCCTCACGGGTGTCCTCCGTCACGGGCGAACGGCGCTTCTCGGCCCCGTCAGTTACGTCATCTGGGTGCTCACGGGCCTGGGATTTGCCCTGGCGTTTTTCTGCGCCGTCGTCATGCCGCGGTTCATCGACATATTCCTGGACTTCGCCATTCCGTTGCCTCGAATCACGGATTGGGTCGTGACGGTCATGAGACTGCCGGCGTCCTTCGCCTTGGGCTTCATGCCCATCGTGCTCGTGGTCGTCATCATACTGGTCCTGCTGGCGGTGCGCCCGCGGCGGCCGGAGCGGCCTCGGGCGCTCTCCGTGCTCCACGACCGGATTCGATGGCGGTGTCCTGTACTCCGTGACCTGGAGCGCAGCTTTGGATACGCCACCTGCCTGGACGTGATCTCCGCGGCCGCCCGCGGCGGGTTGAGCGTGGACGTGGCCGCTCAGATTGCGGCGGAAGTGGATGTGAACATCAACATACGCAGGCAGTTTGAGTCGTTTGCGGACCGGATTATGCGGGGCGATCCTCCGCCGGAAGCGGCGAAGCACGCCGGGCTCGGGACGGTGATCGTCAGCGCTCTGGGAGCCGCGCGCCGCGGAACGCCGATCGAGCAGGCCCTGCGATTCGCCCGGGAATACCACATGGCATCCGCGCGGCGGTGGTGGCATGTTCTCATGCAACTGATCCTTCCCGCACTGACACTGGCCGCGGCCACGGTCGTGGGGCTGGTGATCGTCTCTCTCTTCCTGCCCCTGGTGGCCCTGATCAACGGCGTTCTGGAGAGCGTGGGGGGATAGGTCATGCACGGTGTCGTCCATGCCAGGCGAGGCGCGATTGTTCTGGAAGTGATGTGCGCGCTGGCACTCATGACGCTGACCTTGGGATTGGTCGCCACTCTTCTGATTCGCTATCGAAACGCCCAGGACTACTTCCTCACCCGGCGCGCGGCGCAGCTCGCCGCCGAGGGGGCAATCGAACGTTTCCGGGCCGGCGAACCGCCGACACCCGGCCCCATGATGCTGGGCACGGGTCGTCCGGATGGTTCGGCCGTCGTCGACATCGAACCGGGCACCGGCGACTGGGCCGGTCTGAACCGCGTTACGGTGACTGTTACGCTGCGGACTCGTCGCCGCCTGGTCACCGCCGCGATCACAACCTACATGGAGCCCATGAAATCGCACGCCGCGGCGCCCTCAGACGCCTTGGGGGGGGCCAACGAGAGGAGCGGATCGCCATGACGCGCCATTCGCCGTACCGCCGAGACTCGTGGCGCCGCCGGTCGGCGTACACGTTGCTCCACATGCTCTTTCTGGTTTTCGCGATGGGTATGGTTCTGTCTGTAGGGACCGAGGGTATCGCCCTGATGCTCCGCGCGAATCGGGCGGTTTTCGGTCGCACGAACGAGTACAGCGCCCTCAACGCGTGGCTCCACGTTGTTCGGCAGGATGCCCGACAGGCGACCGGGGTGCGGTGTCTGCCGGATACCGATTCCCATACCGGCGGATTCGCCTTTGAGATGCCGGGTGGGCCGGTTCGACATCAATTCGAAGCGGATACGGTCGTCCGAAGCATCGGCGACGAAGAGACCGAGGATTCCCAAACGGTCTTTCGGCTTCCGGACATGCGGGTCGACGTGACTGCGGAGGGCAGTCGCGTGCACCTGGACATTCTGTGGGAATTCGCGCCTGAGGGCCGGTCACCTCAGCAGCCGCGACGCCTGGAAGTCGACCTGTTTGCCGGAAGGGGGTACGTCCCGTGATCCGACGAACGCGACGCGGAGCTGCGCTGGTGCTGGCCCTCGTGCTTGTGGTCATGGCCGGCGGCCTCCTCGGCGCCGTCACCTTCGCCGTGTGCAGCTTCGCCCGGCAGGGCGCCCTGGAAGCCGACCGGGTGGTCCTTCGCCAGACGATCGACAGCGGGGCCGCGTGGTGCCGCCTCCATCACGCCGACCTGACGCCCGGCCGGCCCGTCGCCCTGGACGTTACGGAACTGCTCCCCCGGACCCGGGTCGGCACCCTGACTCTCACTCCTCAGACCGACGAACAGGGCGTGGTCATCGGGGTGCGCCTGGCAGCCACGATCCAACGCCCCAACGGGGCGATCCACCGGGATTCGGTCGGCATCGCATTCTGACGGCGTGCGTGCGAGTTGCCGCGGCCTTTGAACGGCCCGCGGGCCGTCGGGATCTCCGCCGACCTGATGGCGGTGGCGAAGTGAATCGTGTAGGCTGGCCGTGTTGTCCGGTTCGTTTTTTGTCCTGCCGCAGCCCCGCGGCCTGGGCGAACGCACCCAGCTTGTCAGAAGGCACGAGCATCATGACGCGGATGGAGGATTGGCTGCTGCCGCGACCTCAGCGGGTGGTGCGGCGCGACGGAGACTTCGAACTCACGGAAGGCTGGGTGGCAACCGTTCCCGCGGCGCTGGAAGCGCCCGAACGCCTGGCCCTCCGGGAACTGGAAACCGCGTTGACCATCCTCGCCGGCCCGCCCAAGCCGGGTTTTGCGGGCAAAGCCGGGCAGAGCACGATCTCCTTTCGTGTCGACGAGCGCGGCGGCTGGGCGAGCACCCAGCCGGAGTCGTACCGGCTGACCATCGAGCCCGGAAACGTGGACGTGGTCGGACGAACGTCCGCCGGCCTGCTGCAGGGCATCCGGACTCTCCTGCAGGTGGCCCGGTCCTGTGGGCGCCGCTGGCCGTCTGCGGAAATCGAGGACTGGCCGGACTTTGCCGTCCGCGGGTTCTACCACGACGTGACGCGCGGCAAGGTCCCCACCCTGACCACGCTGCAGATGCTGGTGGACCGGCTGGCCGCCCTGAAGGTCAACCAGTTCCAGATCTACGTGGAACACGTGTTCGACTTTCAGTTCGATCCGGACATTTCGCGCGGGTGCTCGCCTCTGACCGCCGATGAGATCAGGGCCCTGGACGCCTATTGCCGTGACCGGCGCATCGACTTTGTACCCTCGCTGGCCTCGTTCGGCCACATGGCCCGGGTGCTGTCGCTTCCGCGGTATCGCGACCTGGCGGAGATCGAGGCCACGTGCTCATGGGAGGACATGCGCTGGTACCATCGGGTACGCGGGCTCACGATGAACCCCTACAATCCGCGATCGCGGGACCTGCTGGAGAAGATGTATGCGGAGTACGTTCCGCTCTTTTCCACGACACTGATGAACGCCTGTGCCGATGAGACGTTTGACCTCGGCAAAGGAAAGAACAAGCAGAAGGCCGATCGCGAGGGGACCGGGCGGCTTTACGTCGACCACATTCTCTTTCTCCACGATCTGGCTCGCCGTCATGGAAAGCGGCTGATGATCTGGGGCGACGTGGTCAGTCATCATCCGGAGATGGTCGAGGAGATTCCCAAAGACACCGTTCTGATGCACTGGCTTTACTTCGCCGATTCCGATTTCGACAGCACGGCCCTTTTCCAGAAGGCCGGGCTGCAAACCTACGTCTGCCCCGGCTGTTCCGGCTGGAACCGCTTTGTGAACGGCATCAACAGTGCGGACCTGAACATCCGGCGGTTCGCTGCCGCCGGGGTCCGGTACGGTGCGGCCGGGCTGCTGAACACCGACTGGGGCGACGAAGGCCACGTGAACTTTCTTGCCTGTTCGTGGCACCCGATCTACACCGGGGCGGCCATGGGCTGGAACCACGGTGATCCGGGGCCGGACGATTTCGACCGGACGTTCGACTTCCTGCTGTTCGGCCGACGCGACGGGGAAGCGGCGGCGGCCCTGCGCGAAGTGGCCAAGGTCGGTGACCGGCTGGACCAGTGGCGCATCTTCTATGCCGCGATGGACAACCACGATGAGCACATGCGGATGGGGCTGG
>CAZBFW010000141.1:0-8255 GCA_964491135.1 uncultured Phycisphaeraceae bacterium
TGGATCGGCGGTCGGTTGGGAACCGCTGGTTTCGGGCGGCTTCTGAGACTTCTCTGTTCGATACGGAATGACGCCCTTTGCCTGCATTAGCTCCGTCGCAGGGGTTGTTTTTGCCTCCTCTTCGCTTGAAGCTTCGGCCAGCCGAATCCAATTGCGTGCAGTCCGCACGGTGAACTCGAAGGTCGCCTGGATAAATGACTCCCATTGGCCTTGCGAGGACTGCGGACGGAGTTGGCAGAGAACCTGCCCCATGCGGTACTGAAACAGGGAGGTCTTCCGGCCAACAATCTGATAGCCCGCATACTGACGCTTGACGAAGGCGACTAGTTGCACTCGTTCCGTGTGCTCGTCAGGTAGTGCTTCTAAGAGAAGGGCGTCCACGTCGATTTCGGAAACTGGTTTCCGATTCGCCTTCTTTCTTCTCGTGCTCTTCTGTTGCCCCCCAGGGATGACAGGGTTGCAGCAGCCGGTGCGATCCTGGGTCTCCTTTTCCATGACTGACGCCGCTTGGCGGGTTGGGGAGGTTGTTGCCTTATTACTCCTGCCTTTTCTCTTCATGTGCTTCTCCTTTCAGAGACATTTGCTGCGGACGCGGAATCCTGCGGATTCCGCTTCTGAATTGTCTTCCGAACCAGTTCGGGGAATCGGACTTCAACCAATGGCGTTTTTCCTTCTGTTAATATGGCCGCCATTCGTCACCTATTCTTTCTGCCCCATTCGGGTGGTTAACCGGCCTTCGACTTTCTGAAAACTTGACACCCAAATCAGGGTCGTTCATTGGTTTCGCTCTCTTTTTCTTTAACGATCCACTCAATCTCGCCGTTCATATCAATCGTAATTTCTACTTCTTTCGCCTTCTTCTTCTTCACCTGCTCCTTGATCTGACTCATGATGAACTTCCACCACTCTTCTGACTTTTGTCCAGACATAAGACGTACCTTTCTCCCAGTTCTGCTGGGGGTTAATTGGTTTTGCCTTTGGGGATTCAATTCGCGATTTGATTTCCCGAAGACAACTATAATATGCCACAGATATCCAGAAATGTCAAACGAAACAGGCGGAATATCTAAAAGCTGTTTATCTGAATTGAAATTAAGGATTATATTGAATTGAGATTAAGCTATTCCGAATTGAGATTTGCGACAGCCAACAGACTAAGGCAGAAGCCCGCAGAGCCGCTCCAGGTTCTGGTTAGAAGGCCAGACCTCCCATAAGAGCGCCCAGAGCTCAAAGAGCATAGAAGTCGGCATTGGATCTCCTGGGCCGGGCATCGTGCTGCCTCCCTGCCCGACCGGCACAAACGGCGAGTACTTTGGAGGGAACAAGAGTTTCTCTAGGGAGGAGAATTCAGGCGCCGCTGATCCTTAACGTGAATTGAGATTAAGGACATGTGAGCTATGCCCTCAGCGGGTTACCTCACAGGAGTACGAGTGGAAAACCCGATTTTTCGGCGCTTCTATTCGGCTTGGGCTTCCGCTTGAGGCTGCTGGTGGCAAAAGTATACAGGTCCAAAGATGTCGCAAGAGGGCTTTATACGTCGATTGGGCGTTGATTTGACTTGCCATTTGCATTGCCGGCAGTACATTTAGAGACAGGAGAAGGCAAATTGCCGTGTGAGGCAATTATCGGCTTTTCCGAAACACTCTCAGGAGGATTTTAGAATGGCAGATGAGAAGACAGGAAAAAAATGTCCCGATTGTGGAATCGTGATGGGGAGGGGAAAGAAACATAAGAAAGGATGCCCGAGGAAGGGAGGAAGCGTGAAGACCAGGAAATGCACGACTTATGCCGAGATGACAGCGAAAGAGCTTCTGGCAGAGCGGCAGAAGATCGACGAGGCATTGGCGGCCAAGCAGACTGAGCTGGAGAGCCAGATGAAGGAATTGAAGGCGATCCTTTCGAAGAAGTAGATTGGGTGATGACCCAGAGCCGGGCAGTTAGAAACCCGTGGGCGTCGCGCCTGCGTTCGACGAGTTCATTGTCCGTCACGAGGACAGTACATTGGTTTGGATCGTTTTCACCATCGAATTGTCACGACGATGAATTCGGCTGGCAGCTGCCGAACTCGTTCGTGCTTCGGTCCGCCGAAGGTCGAGAAATGGGATCGTCCTAGGTACGAGTTCCGTCATCTAGGACGCCAGGAGAGCATCCCGGTCAACAATGGCTCTGATGCGCGCTTACTCGGTGGTTGTGATGCCTTTCGGACTCGGAAGCAGCGGGACAAGGACGACGAATCTCGCCCTATTGCGTCGCGACGAGGGACGCCAATTCAAGACTTCGTCTGTTCCGGCGTCGCGACTTGCTCCCCGCCGAAATACTCGGTTCCTACCAAGTTGACAAGCGGAATCAGGTATCGTTCGTCCACTTCGTCTTCGTAGAACTTGCTGTTTCCCGTTTTCAGGACGTGCCCCAGTATCGCGTCCGACATATCGCTGGGTAAGTGATTGGATTTGCGGAGGCTCGGTGCGACGTTTCTAAGGTGCTTGAAACTCCAGAAGCCCTGGTGCCCACTGGCTGTCTTGATTTGCCCGAAAACCCTAGACAATTTGTCATACACCCACTTGCCCTTACGAGCGTTTCGGAAAACGATTTCCGTTGGCTTCTCGAATGCTCTCCAGTTCACGAGAGCGGCTACCGTTGATGGTAGCAGCGGGGTCAGTCTCTCGATGGGCTGCCCGGTTGCCCACTGGGGTTTTGCGCGGGGATAGTCGATGTGCGGGACGCGAGCCGCAAGCTTGATGTGCTGCCACTGTATGTCGCAAACATCTTGGTTGTCCAGCGAGCACTGTAAGGTTAGACGGAGTATTGCGGTCCACTGAACGGCCTGGCGCTTCTTCAACATGGCCTGTACCCGTTTGCCGTTATCCGAATCAGTTGCGGTGGGCAAAGCTGCAATGTCCACTTCAGCGTCGCGTTGGCAAGTGGCGAGCATTCCCTGGAAGATCTCCACCGGCAGGCGTTTTTTCGCAGTCTTGGCGGGAGTCACTCGTTTTCTGTCGATGCCCCCTACCCATCTTCGCCAATCAGGCGGCAGGGGGTATTGCGTTTTCTTTTCGCAGAGGTTAAGGACGGCACTCAGGCATTTGATTCTAAGAGCCCACCAATTATTGCCTCGTTTCGTCTTGGATTCGCGTATCATGTATCGCTCGAACTTGACGATGTGTTCCTGGGCGACTTGGTTGACGGGAAGATCACCTACCTCCGCGATGAATTCCTGGAAGACTCGAACGGTCTCTCGAACGTAGGACGGGCGACGGGCGCTGGCTTCCTTCCATTCCCGCCAGAACTCAACACAATCGGACAGAGTTTCGTTTGCAGGAACAGCAGGGGTCGCCGTGGCAGCAGCGATCATTCGCCGTCTTGTCGACCCGTTGGCAAGCACGAGGGCTCGTGCGGCTTCTGCGATTGCGGCGGCGTCTTCGGCGAACCTCTCGTTGTGGGGGAGTATGATCGCTGGCAGATTCACTCTGATGCCAACGGGTTCCTCTCCTCGCAACTTCGCAATCGCGGTTGCAAGGTCTCTGCCAAGGTTTTCCTTTAAACCGTTCACGCGGGTGTAGTAGGACTTGACAGACGAATCGTAGGAGAGCCCTTCAATCTCCGTCCCGCCCTTTTCCACCCGGTGGGGTTCCCCTTGGGCATCATGCTCGACGCGCACGTGTTTTCGTTTGCGTCCCGGCCTGCTCATGATATGCTGCTCCTCATGGCGAAGGTTCGGACATCGAATAGGACTCAACCGCAGCGGGGCAAGTCTATCATTTGTCCAACTATTTGTCCAACTTATGCCTTGGAGAGGTGTCCGAGTGGCCGAAGGAGCACGCTTGGAAAGCGTGTGTACGGGTAACCGTACCGCGGGTTCGAATCCCGCCCTCTCCGGTCCGGGTGGAGGCACGCCGCAACCTCTTGTGGTTTATGGGGTAGCGGCGTTTCCCCGTGGCTGATCCGCCTGTTGCCCTCAACAACGCTGGAGAGAATCGCCGCTCGACTCCCGTCCCGCCGGCAGACCGTCACGAGCCGCGTGGAGCCAGATGGACAGGGCTTCGGGCTGCGCGGGAACGCGGAATTGCCTGGCGCGGAGCCGCCGCGTGCGGTCGTGGTGTATACTGTCGTGCATGTCGAGGTATTCCGTCACCCATGCCAGCCTGTTGGCGCGGCTTACGGCCGGCGCCGATCCGATGGTCTGGGGGGAATTCCTGGACCGCTACGGCGAACTGATCCAGTCCTTCGCCCGGCGGCAGAACCTTCAGGCCGCGGACTGCGACGACGTGGTGCAGGACGTGCTCGTGGCGCTCACGCAGAACATGCCGCGGTTCACCTATGATCAATCAAGGGGCAAGTTCCGATCCTATCTCAAGACCATCACGCTCCGTGCGATATTCAAGAAGAAGGCCCGACGTCACGGCGAGCTCAATCTGGAGCATATCGAAGAGGCGACTCGCCTGGCCGCAACAGACGAGGCTGTCGAGCAAAACTGGGAACTGGAATGGCGCAACTACCACGTCCGCCTGGCCATGCGCACGATCCGGACCGAGTTCAATGCGTCGGACTGCAATGCCTTCGAGCGTTATGCCGTCGCCGGCGAGGACGCGCAGACGGTCGCGAAGGAACTGGCGACAAGCGTGAACCAGGTCTACCAGGCCAAATCGCGTATTCTGAAACGCCTGACCGCGCTCATTGAAGCGCAGGTACAGGATGAAGGGTAGTCAAGGGGCGGCGGGCGGTCGGTCGGGCGCCACAAGCGTTGGCAGACAGAATGGCTGGCAGCGACGACTGGTATCAGAGCGAGGATGTGCTGCTTTCCGCGGTACGGGACGCGGCGCGGTCCGGGGTGCGCGCCCCGGCCATACCGGGCTATGACGGGCTGCGCGAGCTCGGTCGCGGCGGACAGGGCATCGTGTATCAGGCCGTTCAGCGATCCACCCGGCGCGTCGTGGCCATCAAGCTCCTGCTCGACGGCGCACTGGCGTCGGAAAGTACCCGCCGCCGGTTCGAACGCGAAATCGACCTGGTGGCCACGTTGCAGCATCCCAACATCGTACGCCTGTACGACAGCGGGACGACGGCCGAAGGTCATCCGTACTACGTGATGGAGTATATTGAGGGAACCACGCTGGACGAGCCCATACGTTCCGTGCAGGTTCATCTCTCGGGCGGGCGGCCCGTGTCGCGTGCCCGGTTGCGCACACGGCGAGACAGCGCGTCAACGCAGACGATCGCAGAGACTCCTTCCATCCCGGCCACTCTCGGTCTGTTCGCGAAGATCTGCGAGGCGGTGAATTTCGCCCACCAGCGCGGCGTCATTCATCGCGACCTGAAACCGAGCAATATCCGCATTGACCCCGCCGGCGAGCCGCACGTGCTCGATTTCGGTCTGGCCAAAAGCGCCATCTCGGGACACGGCGGCCCGGACCAGCCCAGCCTCAGTGTGTCCTGCCAGTTCATCGGCTCGCTCCCCTGGGCCAGCCCGGAGCAGGCGGCGGGTCAGATCGACAAGATGGATGTCCGCACCGACGTCTACTCGCTCGGCGTCCTGCTTTTTCAGTTGCTGACCGGGCAGTTCCCCTATTCCGTCAGCGGCGAACTCCCGGGGGTCATCGAGCGCATTCGCACGGCCGCTCCGATGCGGCCGAGCAGCCTCCAGGCCCGGATCGACGATGAGCTCGATACGATCGTGCTGCGGGCACTTGCCAAGGAGCCGGAGCGCCGATACCAGACGGCCGGCGAGCTGGCCCGAGAGATCGATCGCTACCTCCGCGGGGAACCAATCGAGGCCAAACGCGATTCCGCGTGGTATGCCGTGAAGAAAACCGTGCGGCGTTACCGCCTGGCCGCGGGTGTGGCGAGCGTCTTCCTGCTGCTGGCCGTGCTCGTGGCGATCACGACATCCATCCTGTATGACCGGGCTCGTCGCGCCGAGGAGGTTGCCGATCAACGTCGGGTGCAGGCCGAGGCGGAGGTCGAGAAGGTCCGTCGTGCCAAGCAGTTTCTGCAGAGCATGTTCGGCTCGCTGGATCCTTCCCAAGTGGCGGGGCGCGACGCGGGCCTGTTACGTGAAATCCTCGACGCCGCGGCCGGGCGCGTGGAAGCGGAGCTGACCGGTGAGCCGGAAGTGGAGGCCCCCGTACGGGCGACCATCGGGCGCGCCTATTCCAGCCTGGGCAACTACGCGGCCGCCGAGGCAAACCTGACCGCCGCGTTGAAGCTGTACCGCGGCCTGCCGAATCCTGACCAGCCGGAGATGTTGCAGGCGATCACCGACCTGGCCGGCCTCTATCGGGAGGAGGGGCGGTTGGCCGAGGCCGAACCGCTGGCTCGAGAGTCTCTGGCCGGATTCCGCCGGGTGAGGGGTGATGAGCATCAGGATACCCTGGCCGCGGCGAACAATCTCGCCCTGTTGCTGCACAGCATGGGCGACTTGGAAGCCTCTGAACAGCTCTATCACCAGACGCTGGCCGCCCAGCGGAACGTTCTGGGCGAAGATCACGCCGACACGATCAGCACGAAAGGCAACCTGGGCCAACTCTTGCTCGACCGCGGCAAGTACGACGAAGCCGAGCCGCTGGTCAGGGAGGTCTGCGAATCCCGTCGGCGTCTGCTTGGCTCCGATCACCCGGACACCCTCACCAGCATCAACAACGCGGCCCGGCTGGCCCAGGAACAGGGACGCTTCGGCGAGGCGGAGACCCTCTATACCGAAGCGATCGAAGGCTATCGCCAGGCCCTGGGTGACGATCACCCACGTACACTGCAGGCACGCAGCAACCTGGCCGTGCTGTTTCACCAGACCGGGCGCCTGGCCGAGGCCGAAACCGTGTTGCGCGATGTGCTGGCTCTGCAGCGTCGCCACCGCCCGGACAGCGACCCGGCCGCCGGGCCGATTCTGAACAACCTCGCCCGGGTGTTGCAGGATCTCGGGAAACCGGAGGAGGCCGAGTCGCTGCTTCGCGAGGTCTATGAGTCGTTGCGATTGAGCTACGGCGACGAACATCCGGAAACGTTGACGGCGCTGAACAACCTCGCCGGTGTTCTGACCCAACTGGCCCGGGGCGATGAGGCAACGGAGCTGTTCCGTCGCTGCCTGGAAATCCGCCGTCGCACTCTCGGTGCCAATCACCCTCAGACCATCCTGGCAGGCATAAACCTCGCGGCGGGCCTGCGTGACGGCGGGCGGTTGAACGAGGCGCTGGCCGAGTTCGAGCAGACCGGCCGGGCCGCCGCCTCGCTTCCTCCGGAACACTGGCTGCTGCCCTATCTGTGGGGCGGCCAGGGGGAAACGCTGGCCCGGCTGAATCGCTTCGAGGAGGCTGAACCGCTGCTGGTGAATAGTCACCGTGTGTTTCTCACCACCCGGGGCGAGGACCATTCCCTGACGCGGAAAGCCCGGGAGCGGCTGGCCGACCTGTATCGGGCCTGGGGAAAGCCCGATAAAGCGGCCGTCTACGAGGCCGAAACAGGCGACTGAGCCCGGCACGCACGCTTCCCCTCGTCAGGACCGGATGTCCGCCCGCCCCCACAACGAAATCTCCGCGCTTCTTGTCAGAACTGGACCTCCGCCCGGCAAGGGGTTGGCGATGCAGGACCACACGGGTCAGGCAAGGACAAGCAGAAGGAGGTCAGAAATGAATACTCGCGTGAAAGCTGGAGGAAAAGTGGCGCTGGCTGTGGTGCTTTGGGTGGTGCTCATCGCGCTGGCGGGCTGTGATGAGGCGACGATGGGCGGTGGTGGGGCCGGTTGGGGCGGCTATTACCCCTTCTGGGGAGGCGGCTTTCCGGATTGGGGACTCTACGACCCGACCCAGGATATCCAGGACGTCATTGACTACCGGCAAGATGTCATGGACTGGTCGAACGACGCCTGGGATGAGTACATCCGGCAGTAGGAGGATCTCGAGCGGAGCGATCGGGCCCGATCCTGGCGTTCGGGCCCGACGGTCCCTTCGCGCGAAGGGAGGCTTGTCCTGAAATCAGCACTCGGCAAGAGGAGTTGTCCCTGATGGCGCAGGGATGTCTGTTGAACCGGACTGTCGCCTACGACGAGCGCATGGCCTGTGGAGCCGCGATCGTCGATGAGGTCTACCCGTAAGAAACAAACGTCCTGAGAGGACACCTCCAGCGGAGAGAACACCATGTCCCAGTCCAGAACAATGATGCTTGCAGGGATCGTCGCGTTGGCGTCCGGCCTGGCGACAGGATCTGGCGTGTACGCGGCGACGGTCATCGGCCAGTTGACCGATCCGGTGCAGCCCGGGTGCGCG
>CAZBFW010000142.1:0-8234 GCA_964491135.1 uncultured Phycisphaeraceae bacterium
TCAAGCGGATCACCACGACGGACGAGCTGGCTCGCCTGGTGATCGATGCCCTGGGCGTTGATGCGGATGCCCGCGCGTCGAAGATCCACCCGGCGACCCGCACATTCATGGCGCTGCGAATCGCGGTGAATGACGAGCTCGACACGCTGCGGACCTTCCTGGAGAAGGCCGCCGGCCGCCTGAAGCCCGACGGACGGATCGCGGTGATCGCCTTTCACAGCCTGGAAGACGGAGTCGTGAAGCGTGATTTCGCCGCCCGCAAGCAGGCCGGCCAATACCGGATCCTGACGAAGCGGCCGGTCATCGCGGAGCCGGCCGAGCGGGAGGCGAATCCCCGGTCTCGCAGCGCGAAGCTCCGGGCGGCCCAACAGACGGGCACCGGGCGGGAGAGCCATGCGTAATGTCGCCCTGCCGCGGAGATGACGGAGTTGCCGCACGTTGGCGGACCGTCGACGGGGCCGGGCCGGGATAGTACAACTCGAACCGAAGGGGTCCGGCCCCCCGAGCCGGGCCGCGGGTGTCCGGCGTACCGGCGCCCGAGTTGCGCAAGGAGCAGGTGATGGCACGCGAAACGAAGATCGGGCTGCTGGTGGGCATGGGGTTCATCGTTTGCTTCGCCATCATCCTGTCGAAGCGAGGAGGGGATCACCCGTCCAGCTCCGGTCGGTCGTATCCTACCCTCTCGGCGGCATCCCAACCGCCGACGACCCCCGGTTCTGCTGAACAGCGGGCTCGGGACTTCGGCCGGAACCCGCGGTCGGAGCCGAATCGCGGCACACTCCCTTTGCAGCCCGAGCCCACGGCTCCCGCTTCACCGGCGGCGGAACCACCTGCCCAATCGGAACCGGTCGTTGCCACGCATAACGCCGAGCGGCCGCCCGAAGAGGTCGACCAGTCGTTGAGCGACCTGCTCGCGGGCATGCAGGCCGAGTCGGACGAACCGATCATGCCGCCGGCCGAGGTCGCATCAGCACTGAGAAACCCGGCGGAGCGGAACCACACAGCCGAAGGGAACCACGCGCTGGCGGCCATTCCGCCGTCCGCTCCGGTTGCGGAGCTGCCGACGGTTGACGAAGCACCGGTTCCTCCGCCGGTTCCGACCCGACCGTACGTGATTGAGAAGGGCGACACGCTCACCCGAATTGCCCAGAAGCGCTACGGAACGAGCAGCAAGGACATCGTGGATGCCATTTTCGAGGCAAACCGCAAGGCGTTGCTCGGCCCAAACCGTCTCGTGATCGGTCAGACGCTCCAGTTGCCGGAGCGCATCGGAGCCGTGTCAGCCGCGACCGGCCGCGAGACACCGCCGGCCAAAGCGAGCGACCGAACGCCTGAAAAGGCGCCCGCGGCCAAGCCCAAGCCGGAAAACCTCAGGAAAGTGGACCCGCCCGCCAAGGCAAAGGGGTACCGCTGGTATGAGGTTCGCAAGGGTGACCGCTACGAATCCATCGCAAAAAAAGAATTGGGGGATGCCCGACGCTGGAAAGAAGTGTATGAATTGAATAAGAATGTATTCCCGAAAGCGTCGGACATCCGGTGGGGTGTTCGGATCAAGCTTCCGGAGAAGTAACTGAGGACTCTGATACCAGCTGGAAGGGGTTGCTCGAATGACGGTCTGCCGCGCCGCCGCCCTGTTGGTTACGTTTGCCGCGATTGCACTCGGCGTGGTCTTTCTGCGCGGCGAGCAGACGCGGACCGCCGCTCGGATTCACCAACTCCAGGTCTCCAAGGACCGCCTCCGGCATGAATCGTGGGACCTCCAGATGGAAATTGCCCGGCTCAGGACGCCGGACCTGATTCGTGAACGCGTCGAGCGATGGCAACTGAACGTGCTGGCGCCCTGCCCCGGTCCCGGCTGGCGCGCGGAGACCGGCATGGCCGACGCACGCTGACCGGCACAATGTCCGCGAGTCCGCCCGCTCACCTCCGCCAGGCATTCACCCCCGGGAGACCGGAAGCGCATGGAACCGCCCCCTTGCGAACTTGAGCGACGGCAGCGATTTCGAAGCGGTCTCGTTCTCGGCTGTGTGCTGGTGGTCTTCCTGGGGCTGGCCTATCGTGTCGCGTACGTCAGCACCGTTCTGGCCCCGGGCCTGACCCGCCTTGCCGATGAGCAGCAGCGAGGCCATCAGACGGTTCCCGCACGACGCGGCCTGGTTTTTGATGCGCGGGGCCGCATCGTCGCGGGAAGCAAGCCGGTCTACAGCGTCTGCGGCGATCCGGTTCTCGTGCAGGCCGCACTGGAGGAGTCCGGCCAGTCCCTGCCCGAGCTTGCCCGGCAGCTCGCCACGATCCTCCACGCGGACGCGGGCTTCATCGAAGATCGGATTCGGACGCACGCCAACCGCCGCTTCTGCTGGCTCAAGCGGCACGTGTCGGACGTGGAGGCCGACGCCATCCGCGATGCCGCACTCGTCGGCATCAGCCTGCGGCAGGAAATGCAGCGGACCTACCCGATGGGCTCGCGGATGGCCCACGTGATCGGCCTGGTCGGGATTGACGGAAACGGGCTGGAGGGAATCGAGCAGTCGTTTGACGCGCATCTGCGCGGTCGCCCCGGTCGCACCGTGGCCTTCTATGACGCCAGCCGCCGCCCGATCGCCGGAGTGCGGGAGGGGAGCGAGCCGCCCATCGACGGCGGCCACGTGGTTCTCACCCTGGATGCCGTGATTCAGGAGGCCACGGAGGACCAGCTCGCCCACCAGATCCAGCAGCACAACGCCGAAAGCGGCGTCGCCCTGGTCATGGATCCTCAAACCGGAGACATCCTCGCCCTGGCCTGTTGGCCGACGTATGATCCCAACGATCCGTCCACCAGCTCGCCCGAAACCCGCCGAAATCGAGCCATCACCGATCCCATCGAGCCGGGCAGCACGTTCAAGCCTTTCGTGGCGTCCGGCGCACTGCAGTTCGGTGTCATCAACCGGACCGAGATCATTAACTGCGGCGACGGCACCATGACCGTCAACGGCCGCGTGCTGACCGACACGCATCCGTACGGCCCATGCACGCTGATGGACATCATCGTGCACAGCAGCAACATCGGCATGGGACAACTGGGCCTGCGCCTGGGGAACGAGCGGCTTGTCGAGATCATCTCTGCTTTCGGATTCGGGCGGCCGACGGGGATCGAAATCGTGGGGGAGGCGGCCGGATCCATCCCGTCGCCGGCGACCTGGTCCCGTCTGACGTCCACGTCCATTCCGATGGGATACGAAGTCTCCGTGACGCCGCTCCAACTGGCCACGGGCTATTGTGCTCTGGTGAACGGAGGCCAGTTGCTCAAGCCGCGGCTGGTCAAGGCGGTCTTGGATCCCGGCGGTGAGGTGATTGAATCCTACGACAATCCGGTGGTGGTCCAGCGTGCCCTTCCGGAGGAGATTGCCCGGTACATGCAGGAAACGGTACTGGTGGCGGTGGTGAAGCGCGGCGGGACGGACAACCGGCGTGACAAGCTGGACATGTACGAGTACCAGATGCTCGGCAAGACCGGCACCTCCAAGCTGGCGTATCGAAACCGACCCGGGTATGAACCGGGAGCGTATCTCAGTTCCTTCGTCGGGGCCGCGCCAGCCGAGGAACCGAGGGCGGTGGCCCTGGTGATGATCCGCCGGCCGCAAGGTGCGGTGTACTTCGGTCGCCAGGTGGCGGCCCCGGCGGTCAAGGAAATTCTCTTTTCGACCCTGTCGTATATGGGGGTCCCGGGTCGCGGCACAATTCAAGCGGGGCTTTGAACCTCGTCCGTGCCCGAACAACGTTTGCGGGGTTGGCCGGCGTCGAGGGCCGTCAAGCGGCCGGCCACAGGCGTGTCGGCGCCAGGCTGCACCACGCGATGGATTTCCGCCGATCTGATGATGTGGCTTCTGTGCCGTCGCTCTTGAGCAGTGGGCATCCCGTGGTGAAGCCGTGGCGGCTCCGTGCCGGATATGGGGAATTCACCGGCCCGGGATGACAGCGGCGGGGTGCAGAGTAAGATGCGAAGGAATACGGCGAATGGGGCAAGGACGGAAGAACGTGACGAATTGGTCGCTTGGTGATCTGCTGGCGAAGGCCGACATCACACCGCAGTGCCCTCTGCCTGCGGACGCAGACGTGCCGGTCACGTCACTCAGTGTCGATTCCCGAACAGTGCAGGCGGGCGCCTGCTTCATCGCCATTCCCGGGACGACGGCCGACGGCCATCGTTTCATCAATGCAGCGGTTGCGGCGGGGGCCCGCTCCATCATTTCCGAACGGGAGGCCGAGGTGCCCGGCGATGTGACGGCGGTCCGTGTGCCGGATGCGCGGCGGGCCGCGGCCCGGATGGCGGCAGCCTTCTTCCGCGTGAATGACGTTCTTGACGGTCGCCGGCTGCGGCTGGTCGGCATCACCGGCACAAACGGCAAGAGCACGACCGCGTACCTCATCCGTTCCATCCTGGAGGCGGACGGGCACCGTACCGCTCTGTTGGGTACCATTCGCTACGACCTGATCGACAAAACGGTGGCGTCATCGCTGACGACTCCGGGCCCCGTTGAGCTGTGCTCGTATCTCGCCCACGCGATGTCGGCCGGCGCGTCTTATGCCGTGATGGAGACGTCCAGCCACGCCCTGGCCCAGCTCCGGTGCGAAGGGTTGAACTTTGACGTCGGCGTTTTCACGAATCTGTCGGGCGATCATCTGGACTACCACCAGACCGTGGATGAATACCTCTGTGCCAAGAAGCGGCTCTTTGACGGGTTGGGACCGGCTGCCTTCGCGGTGGTCAATGGTGAAGACAGCGCGTCCGATCGCATTGTGGCGGACTGCCGGGCGGGCATTGTCTGCTACGGCATCGAGGGCCCGGCGCTGGACGTTCGGGCCGAGGTTCACCAGAGTGACTGGCGGGGCAGCGTCTTCGACGTCGTCGCTGAAGGACACGCGCCGACCCGCGTGTCGCTTCCCCAGTTGGGCCGGCACAATGTCATGAATGCGCTGGCGGCGGCGGCCGCGGCTCGCGCGCTGGGCATTCGCCCGGATGTGATCCGGCGGGGCCTGGAGGCGGTGACCACGGTGGAAGGACGGCTGCAGCGGGTCAGTCCGGCCGACTGTCCCTTTGCCGTCATCGTGGACTACGCCCACACCGACCACGCGCTGGAGAACGCCCTGCGGGCCGTCCGACCGCTCACGCCCGGTCGCGTGGTGTGCGTCTTCGGCTGCGGAGGTGACCGCGACCGGACGAAGCGCCCCCGCATGGCCCGGGCCGTGGCCCAGGCGGCCGAGTTGGCGTTTGTCACCAGTGACAATCCACGGACGGAAGACCCGCTGGCCATCATCCACGAGGTGCTGCCCGGCTTCGCCGGTCCGCACGGCTGCCAGGTGGAAGTGGAGCCGGACCGGGCGACGGCCATCCGGAGAGCCGTTGAGGCGGCCCGTCCGGGCGACACCGTGCTGATCGCGGGCAAAGGGCACGAGAACTACCAGATCATCGGCACGCAGCGGCTGCACTTCGATGATGCGGAAGTGGCACACACCTGGCTGCGCCGTCTGGAGGTGATGTCGTGATCCCCATGACGCTGGATGAAATCGCCGGTGTGGTGGGCGGACGCTCCTCGCAGACCGTTCAGCCTGTTCCCGTGACCGGCGTTTCGACCGACTCGCGAAACATCCGACCCGGTGACCTTTTCTTCGCCATCGTGGGCGAGCGGTTTGACGGCCACGCGTTCATCACCGACGTTCTGTCCCGCGGCGCCGCCGGTTGCGTGGTTTCACGCGACCTGTCGGAAGTGGCCTCGGACGCGAACGCCGCGCAGATCATTCGGGTGACGCACACCGTGGAGGCGCTTGGACGTCTGGCCGCCTGGCATCGACGCCATGCGACGGCCGAGGTCGTGGCGGTTACGGGCAGCAACGGCAAGACCACGACGAAGTGCATGATTGAGCATGTGCTGGCCGGTCGGTTCCGCGGTCGGGGCTCGGTGAAGAGCTTCAACAACCACATCGGTCTGCCTCTGACGCTCCTGTCGGCCGAGCGGAATGACGAGTTCCTGGTCGTGGAGATCGGGTCCAATGCCCCCGGAGAGGTCGCCTCTCTGGGGCGGCTCGCCCAGCCGGATATTGCTGTGGTGACCTCGATCGGCCACGCCCACGTGGGCGGGTTTGGAGGACTGGCCGGTGTTCGGGCGGAGAAACTCTCGCTGTTTCACGAGGTTCGGCTGGGGGGTCTGTGCGTCGTCCCCCTGGACGACGTGGGCAAGCCGGCGGCGGACTGGATGGGGGACGGGTCGAATCCGCGGGTGACGTTCGGCACGAGCAGGGAGGCGGATGTCCGGGTGTCCGGCGTGCGGGCCGATCTGGAGCGTGTCCGGTTCCGGCTGAACGACAAGTACGACGTGGAGCTGCCGGTGCCGGGGGCGCACAACGCACGGAATGCGGCTGCGGCCTACGCCGTGTGCCGACGGTTCCGCATGGAACCGGAAGAGATCATCGCGGCGCTGGCCACCGTCCGGCTGCCGGACGGGCGCCTGAACCGGTTTACCGTCGGGGGCATCACGGTGATTGATGACAGTTACAACGCCAACCCCACCAGCATGGCGGCCGCCATCGGCACACTTGCCTCCGTGACGCAGGGGCGTCGCGTGTTCGTTGCCGGTGACATGCTGGAGCTGGGAGACGAGTCGGCCGACTGGCATACGCGGATCGGGGAGCAGCTCGCCCGGTCCGGGATCGAGTTCGTGGCGGGCGTCGGGGCGGCCTGCACCGCCCTGATCCGCGGCGCCGCGAGCGTCGATCCGCCGCCCCTGACCGCGCACTACTCCGACGCGCAGCAGGCTTGTGCCGACCTGCCGGGACGCCTTCGCCCGGGCGACACCGTGCTGGTGAAGGGATCGCGGCGGGTCGGGCTGGAACGGCTCGTGAACGCGATTCGAGATCAACAGGAAGCCGGGGCCGGCGCCGCAGCGCCGCTCCTCCGATCATGAACTCCGCGCCGCTGACCCACGGACCGGTGGATGAATGGTCCCCGGGCGAGTAACGTGAACGCGCTGTGCTCTACTACCTGATCCATTACCTGGTCGGCGGCCAGCACTACGCCTATGAGAACGTGCTCTTCCGCGGCGCCTGCGCGGCCTTGTTTGCCTTTGTTTTCGTGGTTCTGGTCGGTCCTTGGGTCATCCGCCGCCTGGTTTCGGCCAAACTCAGCGACCACCCGGAGTTCGACCATCAGTCCCTGAACACCCTCATGGCGGACAAACGCAACGTCCCGACCATGGGCGGCATCCTCATTATCGGCACGGTGTTGCTGACCACCCTCCTGCTGGCTGACATTCGCAACTTCTACGTCATCATGGCCCTCGTCTGCGCGGTCTGGCTGGGCCTCGTGGGCGTCATCGACGACTGGTTCAAGCTGACCGCCTCCCGCCGTTCCGGCACCCGGGACGGCCTGAAGTTCTACGAGAAGCTCCTGTTCCAGGTGGGGCTGGCCGTACTCCTGGGCGGCTTCATCTACCGCTTCGGCCACACGAACTTCGCCGTTGTGGACATGGTTCTGCCGGAAGACCAGCTTGAGACGTACCGCGTTCTGACCGTACCGTTCTACAAATCCGGCATCATCCTCCCGACGGCCGCTTTTCTGGTGCTGGCCGTCCTCGTCATCACCGGCACCAGCAATGCCGTCAACCTGACCGACGGCATGGACGGCCTGGCCTCCGGGTGCATGGCCATGTGCAGCCTGGTGTTCCTGGTGCTGACCTACATCGTGGGCGACCGGGACGTGGCGACGAAGCTGCTGATCCCACACGTACCTCTGAGCGGGGAGTTGGCCGTCATTTCCGGCGCCATCCTGGGCGCCTGCCTGGGCTTCCTGTGGTACAATTGCCATCCGGCGCGGGTCTTCATGGGCGACACGGGTTCGCTCCCGCTCGGCGGCCTGATCGGGTACATCGCGGTCGTGACGCGGCAGGAGCTGATCCTGTTTATCGTGGGCGGCGTGTTCGTCATTGAGGCGCTGTCGGTCATGGTGCAGGTCGGCACGTTCAAACTGACCGGCGGCCGGAAGCGAGTCTGGAAGTGCACCCCGATCCACCACCACTTCCACCTCTCGGGGTGGACGGAAAGCCAGGTGGTCGCCCGATTCTGGCTGCTGGCGGCGGTGTTCGCGATTTTCGCCCTGACCACTGTGAAGCTCCGGTAGCCCTGCGCCCGGCGCGAAACGATCTGCCGGTTCTGTAGTCAAGGATGACGTCCATGCTTTATTCTCACCCGCGGGCCCAGGCAAC
>CAZBFW010000143.1:0-8225 GCA_964491135.1 uncultured Phycisphaeraceae bacterium
GCGGCTGCCGGGAAGCCGCCGGACCGCCCCCTTGAGCTGAAGGTGCATCAGGGCCGTGGTGACACGCGGCACGGGGAGCCGGCAGTCGGCGGCCAGGGAATCCAAGTCGCGCTCTTCACCGGCCAGGGCGTCCATGACGGCCTGCTCGTCCGGCGTCGGGTCGAACAGCGCGGGGGCGGGCGGAGGGTCAACGGGTTGTGACCGGGCGTCCGGGGGAACGAACCGTCGTTCGACCGCGGTGAGTTCCTCCAGGATGTCTTCCAGGCACATGACCAGGCGCGCGCCGTCTCGGATCAACTGGTTCGTGCCGGCCGCCTGCGGCGTGTCGACGCGACCGGGAAGCGCGAAGACGTCGCGATTGTAGTCAACGGCCTGGGCGGCGGTAATCAGCGCGCCGCTCCGCCGGGGGGCCTCGACGACCAGAACGCCGACACTCAAACCGATCACAATCCGGTTGCGGCGAGGAAAATTCCCCGTCTCCGGAGCGGCACAGAAAGGAACCTCACTGAGGATTGCTCCGGCGTCGGACTCGACAATCTGGTCGGCCAGTGACTGGTGCTCCGGCGGGTAGATCTCATGCAGGCCGTTGCCCAGCACGGCCAGGGTTCGGCCCCGGGCCTGCAAGGCTCCTTCATGCGCCTGGGCGTCGATGCCTCGTGCCAGGCCGGAGACAACGGTGAAGCCGGCGCCGGCGACCAGCGCGGCGAACCGTCTGGCCTGCTCGGCCCCGTAGCGGGTGCAGCGGCGCGTGCCGACGATGGCCAGGGCGGCCGTGTCCTGGGGGTTCAGCCCGCCCCGCACGTACAGGCAGGTGGGCGGATCGGGGATGCTCGCGAGGCGGGCCGGGTAGTCCGCGTCGGTGAGGCCGAGGATGCGGACGCCGAGCCGTCCGGCGTGTTCCAGCTCTCGCTCGGCTCGTTCATCCGTTCGGGCGTCGAGGATTGCCTGGGCGACGGCGGGGCCGACGCCCTCCACTCGCTGCAGCGAGTGGCGGGATGCACCCAGAACGTCATCGACCGTGCCGAAATGCGCGAGCAGCCTGGCCAGCCGGATCGGTCCCACACCGTCGGCCAGGTGCAGGCGCAGCAGCTTGCGGGCGGCCGGCGAGGCGACGGAATCATCGATCAGAGTCATGGGTTGTCGCTCCGGTTCGGTGAAGTGCCCTGCCGGGCGAACGACTCAATCTGCTGGGCCATTCCCATCAGAATCCGGGCCTCGGTGTTCGTCAATGCCGCGCGGCCGAGCACGGCCCGCAGGGGGAACAGCAGATGCTCCGGATTCTCCGGATGCAGGTAGCCGATTCTCAGCAGGGCCGATCGATACTTGCCCATGAGACGGTCCAGGGTCGCGGCGTCGGCCGCGTCCACGGGCGCGACGGGCGGGACCGGCCGTTCCGTGCCGGTCGCGGCGAGGAACAATTCGTAGGAAACGATCAGGACGGCCTGGGCGAGGTTCAGCGAGGGGTAGGCCGGGCTGCTGGGGATGCGGACGACGGCATCACAATTCACAAGGTCTTCGTTGGTCAGCCCGTTGTCCTCGGGGCCGAAAAGGATGGCGGCCTGGCCGATCCAGGCCCGGGCGAGGATGCGGGCGGCCATGTCGCGTGGTGTCACTTCGATCTGCGCGCGATAGAGTCCGCCTCGGCAACTCGTCCCGACGGCGTAGGTCACGGACTCCAGAGCGTCGCGGAGCGATTCGACGGTGCGTGCGGTTTGAAGGATCGACTCCGCCCGGGCACCGGGTTTGCGCGCGTCCGGGGAGAGCGGATCGCACTGGGGAGCCACGAGATAGAGTTGTTGGAGATTCATGTTCGCCAGGGCTCGGGCGGCGGCCCCGACGTTGGCGGCAAACTTGGGCCGAACCAGGATGATGCGGATGTTGCCCAGCGGGTCGACCATGCGTGCCGATGGTACCCCCGGGCGAGGGATCGGGAAACCGAAGGGCCGGCTGCCGCCGGAACGAGGGGGCGGCGCATCGGTCCATTCGGACGGACCTCCGGGCAGGGCGGATCGTTGATTCCCGTGAAGCGACGCGTTATTCTCTCCGGGGCCGCCGGGCGCGGGGTGGCGAAGCTGAGCGGGTTGGAACGTGCGCGCCGCGCGCAGGAGGAATAGCGATGAAACGAACGCTCGTCGTTCTGTGTGTGCTGTTTGCGGTTTCCGCATCGGCCTCCGGGCAACCGGGAGAGCCGCCGAAGCCGGGGGAGCCGCCCGCGACGGGACCGGCCGGTCCGGTCACTCCGCCGGGTGGGGAGAAGGCTCCCGCCAGCCAACCGGCGAGCAAACCGGCGACGAAACCCCGGGTGCTGATGGAAACCACGTTGGGGGGGATCGTTCTGGAGCTGGACGCGGAGAAGGCCCCGATCACCGTGGAGAACTTCCTGAGGTACGTCAACGAAGGGTACTACGTCGGCACCATCTTCCACCGCGTGATTCCCGATTTCATGATTCAGGGCGGCGGATACACCGCGGAGATGGACATCAAGAAAGAGGGTCTGCGGCCGCCGATCAAGATCGAGTCAAACAACCGGTTGAAGAACGTGCGCGGCACGATTTCGATGGCCCGGACGGGTGACCCGAACTCCGCCACGTCCCAGTTCTTCATCAACGTGGTGGACAACACCAGGAAGCTGGACTATCGACAGGGACCCGGGCGGGAAGGGTACACAGTTTTCGGCGAGGTGGCGCAGGGCATGGACGTCGTGGAGTTGATCCGGACGACCAAGACGCGCATGCACCCGAAGTACGATCCGCGGCAGGGAGAAGTCACGCCGGTCGAACCGGTTGTCATCAAGAGCATCCGACTGATGAAGGAAGGCGAGGAGTACAAGCCGCCGGCCCCCGAAACCAAGCCGGCCCCGCCACCGGCCAAGCCGGTCGCACCGCCCCCGCCGCCGCCGCCCCCGCCGCCGCCGGCGGAACCCAAGCCCGCTCCCCCGGCGCCGCCGCCTCCACCGCCGCCGCCTCCACCGGCCGAGGAACCTGAACCGGCGGAAGAACCGCTTGAGCCTGCGGATCCCGAAGCCGACCAGGAGGAGGAAGAGGAAGGCGTCGGAGAGGATGATGCCGACGCGGAAGATCCGGAAGCGGAGGAGGAGACCGAGGATCCGGAGGAGGAAGGCGAAGAGGAAGAGGAACCGGTCGACGAGGAAGCGGACGAAGACGCCTTCAGTTGACCTGGGTTTCGCCGTAGACAACCCGAAAGTGTCCCCTGTAGGACCGGCTCGTGCGTCGCGCCCGCGGCGGCGGGCCGGTCCTCAGTCTTTTCTGCCGCAACCGGGTCCGGCCGGACTGAATGCGTTGACCGGCGAACACGGTTGGGATACCACTTCGGCATGGCCGTCCGGTTTGTCATTGGCCGGGCGGGGGCGGGCAAGACGGCACACTGCCTGGCTTCCGTACGGCAGCACCTGGCAATGTCCGCGGAGTCGGACGAGCGTCTGATTCTGCTCGTGCCGGAGCAGGCCAGCCTTCAGACGGAGCGGGCCCTCCTGGCCCATCCCGACGTCGGAGCCACGCATCGGGCCGAAGTCCTGAGCTTCCAGCGGCTGGCGTTTCGCATACTTCAACGCGGCGGGGTCGCCCGGCGGCGGGCGCTTTCTTCCGTCGGACGTACGCTGGTGTTACGGCACCTGCTGGGAGAGCTGCACGACCGACTCACCTTGTACCGGCGCACGGAGCGGTGCCCGGGGCTCGTGCGGGAGCTGGCCCGGACCGTGGGCGAGTTTCTGGTGGAGGCCGTGGAGCCCGATGCGCTCGACGGATCCCGTGCGATCGACTCCCGCGATCCGCTGCTGCAACACAAGCTTGCCGATCTCCGGATGCTCTACGCGGCGTACTTGGAGTTTCTGGGCGACGACAAGCTGGATCCGTCGCTTTCTCTGGCCCTGGCCCGGGCGCATCTTGACCCGTGGTCGGAGTTGTCCTCCGCATGCGTATGGGTGGACGGTTTTGCGGGCTTCACCGCCCAGCAACGGCGGTTGCTGGTGGAACTGGGCCGCCGGGTCCGAAGCCTGGAGGTCACGGTCATGGCCGACCCGGAGTATGCGGTCCGGGCAGGAGATACCGTGCCGATCGAACCGACGGACCTGTTCGGCAAGATCCAGCGTATGCATCTGGAATTGCGGGCGGATTTCGCGGCGGCGGGCGTGGACGTGATCTCGCCGCTTCTGTTGCGGCCCGAGCCACTGCCGCGATTCGCCCGCCATCCGTCGCTGGCCCGGCTGGAACGCTCGTTGTTTGTGGAGAGCGAGGCCGCGCCGTCCGGCAAGTCGGACGGAATCACGCTGGTGGCAGCGTGCGATCGGCGGGCGGAGGCGGACTACGTGGCGTCATTGATTTGTCACCTGGTCCGGGAGGGGCGCGGAGCGATCCGGTATCGTGACATCGCCGTCATCCTGCGGGACATGGAACCCTACCACGACCTGCTGTCGGCCCTGCTGGCCGAGCGGAGAATCCCGTTCTTCATCGATCGTCGCCGCCCGACGTCGCACCACCCGGTCGTGGAGCTTCTGCGCGGGCTGATCGCGATGGTCGAGCGGCCATTCCGGCTGTCCGCGATGCGGCTGCTGCTCAAGACGGGAATGCTGGGGATTGACGACGCCGCCGCGGATGCCCTGGAAAATTACCTGCTGGCCTGCGGGCTGGAGGGCCCGAACGTCTGGCGGCAGGCCCAGGCCTGGCATGCCCCGAGCGCGTCACCGCTGGACCGGCCGGACGACGCACTCTCGCCCGCCGCGGCGGAACGGCTGCATCGGATTGACCGGGCCCGGCGAGCCGTCGTGGAGAGACTGGCGGCATGGTATGACGCGGCCGCCTCGGGCCCGTGCACGGGTGCGGAATGGGCTCGCCGGCTGAAGGATGCGCTGGACTCGCTGGGGGCGGCGGATCGACTCGGCCAGTGGGCGGACCGAGCGGAAGCGGACGGCAACCTGGACCTGGCCGAGGAGCATCGGCAGATCACCCGTGACATCGCGGGTTTTCTGGATGACCTGTGCGTCTCGCTCGGTGACGAGCGGATGGACGTGTCGCGGCTGGGCGAGGTGGTGGAGGCCGGGCTCAGCGAGCTGACATTGGGGCTGGCCCCGCCGATGCTCGACCAAGTGCTGGTGGGGTCGATTGAGCGGAGCCGGCACCCGGAGATCAGGATTGCCATCGTCATGGGGTTCAACGAAGGCTCATTTCCGCACGTCGGCACCGAGGACGCCATTCTGAACGACGAGGATCGGGACTGGCTGCGGGAACGCGGTGTGCAGGTGGGTGTCACGCGGCGGCAGCGGGCTCTGGAGGAGTCACTGCTGGCGTACACGGCGCTGACGCGGGCGTCGGAGCGGGTGTACGTCACCTATGCCCTGGCGGACGCGGACGGGCAGCCGTTGCGGCCGTCACCGTACGTGGCGGCGTTGCGTCAGGCGTGTCCGGACCTGCGGGAGCTGCACGTGGATGACGGGTTTCGCAGCCGCGGGACGTGGAACGTGTGGACGTCGCGTGACCTGGCCGGCCGGCTCGCCTTCGAGTTCCGCCATCGGCCGGCCGTGGCCGCGGAGGCCGGCGCGGACACCCGCGAGCTGTGGAACGACGTCTACGAGGCGGCCCGACGGGCGGAGGATCTGCAGCGTCCGCTGGCGAAGATCCTCGCTGCGCTGGCGTATCGCAACGACGCCCGGCTCAGCGGCGCCGTGGCGCGGCGTCTGGTGAAGGAGCCGCTCCTGGCAAGTGTGTCTCGGCTGGAGATGTTCGCCACCTGTCCGTTCCAGCATTTTGCCTCGTATGGTCTGCGTCTGGAGGAGCGAAAAGAGGCGGCGCTGGCCGCGGTGGACGTGGGCACCATTCATCACGCGATCCTGGAGGAGTTCGTGCGGGAGGTGGCCTCCCGCGGGCAGTCGCTGGGCGTCCTGGACGACGCGACGATGTGGGATCTGCTGGAGTCCGGCCGGGCCACGGTGGAGGCAACCGTGCGCGAGGCCGGCACGGAACTGGGCCCGCGCGACCTGTACGTGCTCCGGCGCAGCGCGGCGGACCTGCGGCGCGTGCTGGGGGGCCAGCGACGGGCCGCCCGGGCGGGCCGGTTCCGTCCGCGGGCGGCGGAGCTGGCGTTCGGGCTGGACGAACCGGGCAGCCTGCCCGCGCTGGACATTGTCACGCCGAAGGGTCGCAAGGCGCGTCTGCGCGGGTTCATCGACCGGGTGGACCTCGCGGAGCTGGCGGACGAAACGCTGGGCGTGGTGATTGACTACAAGCGGACGCGGGACAAGCGGCTGGACTTGTCAAGCGTGTACCACGGGCTGTCGCTGCAGTTGCTGGGCTACCTGCTGGTGCTGGCGGATCGGGGTCGGACGCTGGGCGGTCGGGCGATCCAGCCGGTCGCCGCGTTCTACGTGAGCCTGCTCGAGACGTATCGGGCGGTGGACCATCCGTCCGACGCGGAGGAGGCGGACGCGGACGCCGCGGGCGTGTTCGCCCCGCGGGGCGTGCTGAACATGGACCGCATGGAGGCGCTGGACGCGGGTTTTGCCGAATCGGGCCGATCGGAGGTGTATCACGCGGCCAGCAAGAAGGACGGCGGCATCGCACGCGTCGATGCGTCCGACGCGGCAGAGGCGGACGACTTCCGACGCCTGCTGGAGCACACGCGGCGCCGGCTGGGCGAATGGGCGGACGGCGTGCTGGACGGAGAGGTCGCGGTGCGGCCGTACCGGATGGGAGACTTCTCCCCGTGCGGGTGGTGTAAATATGCGGCAGTGTGCCGGTTCGAGCCGGGCCGCACGCCGGTGCGCGACCTGCCGGCGCTGAAGCGATCGGAGGTGTTCGATCGGCTGCGGGCCGCCGATGCACCCGCGGGGCGGGAGTAACGAAGGCGTGGGTCGCTTAACGTTCACAGGCGAGCAACGGCAGGCGGTGGCGACGATCGATCGCAGCGTCGTCGTGACCGCGGCGGCCGGCTCCGGCAAGACCGCCGTGCTGACCGGCCGGTGCGAGTACCTGCTGTGCGACGCCCCGCCGCCGCAGCGGTGCTCGGTGGACTCGCTGCTGGTGGTGACCTTCACGGAGGCGGCGGCGGCGGAGATGCGGTCGCGCATCCACACAGCCATCCGCGGCCGGCTGGCCGGCCGCCCCCACGATGGCCGGCTGCGGACCCAGCTCGGGCTGATCGAAACGGCCCAGATCTCCACCATCCACGCGTTCTGCCTCTGGGTCATCCGGAGATGGTTTCACCTGGCGGGGGTGGACGCGGCGGCCGTCGTGCTGGACGAGGACGAGGCCCGGCTGCTCCAACAAGGCGTCATCGAGGGCCTGTTCGCGGAACTGTACGAGTCGGACAAGCCGCTGGGCGAAGGCTTCCGGCAACTGGTCGAACTGTACGGCCTGGGTCGCGACGGGTCGCTTGCCATTCTCGTGCGGAAGCTGGCGGCGTACGTGGGCAGCCAGCCGGAACCGGAGGAATGGCTGAGGGCGGCCGTCTGGGGGGTTCGCGAGGGCGCGGAGGAGACCATTGACATTCTGCGCGAGCACCTGGGCGCGGAGATCGTCTGGCAGATTGCAGAATGCGAGAAGCTTGCACGCCGAATCGGCGAATCGCCGAGCGCCGCGGCGTTCTACGGCGGCCTGATCGCGGACTACCAGCAGTCGCTCATCGAATGGCGTGATGCGCTGGATGAAGGCGCTCCCTTCGACGACGTGCAGGAGATCATCAACGCCTTCACCTTGAGCTCCAAGGGCGCGCCGGCACTGGGCAAAAATGCCGATCCGGACGTGCTGGCGGCGCGGGACCGCGCTCGCGAGCACTTCGCGTTCGTGAAAGACAAGCTGTTTGAGCGGCGGCTGCGGAAGCGATTCGCCCGATTCACGTCAGACGAGCTGGTGGAGGGGCTGCACACGGTGGCTCCGCACGTGGAAACGCTCGTCACGCTGGTGCGGCTCTTTGTCGCGCGGTACGCGGCGGAAAAACGCCTGGCCGGGGCCCTGGATTTCGCCGATCTGGAACGGCACGCATACCGCCTGCTCTGCCGGCCGGACGCGAGTGTCAGCCGGGTACTGCGGGAACGATTCCGGCACGTGCTGGTGGACGAGTACCAGGACATCAACCCGCTCCAGGACGCGATTCTCAAGCGGGTCAGCCGGGAAGGGCAACCGGGCGAGGCCGGCAATCTCTTTACGGTCGGCGACGTGAAGCAGAGCATCTACCGATTCCGACTGGCCGAGCCGGAGCTTCTGCTGCAGCGGGAA
>CAZBFW010000144.1:0-8198 GCA_964491135.1 uncultured Phycisphaeraceae bacterium
ATAATGAGCGGTGACTGGAGTTCAGACGTGTGCTCTTCCGATCTGGTGTCCGTCGCGTCGCATTTTGAGAACTTTGCCGGCGATTTCCATTCCGACTTTCTGGATTACGCCCAGGATGTTGCGCTGTTCCTTGGGGGCGTCCGGCCCCATCACGAAATCCGGTCCGCCCAGGGCATAGAAGTGGGTCGTGTGGTCGGTTGCAAAGAAGATGCAGTAGAACATCTCGCGCAGTTTCTTCGCCGTCGGCGGAGGATCGACGTGAAACAGCGCATCCAGGGTCTTGGTCCCTGCGATATGGTGTGCTTCCGGACACACGCCGCAGATCCGGGACGTCAGATTCGGCATGTCCTCGGCGAGCCGGCCGACACAGAAGCGCTCGAAGCCGCGCAATTCAGGAATCTGGAGGTATGCTTCGGCTACGTCGCCCTTCGGCGTCAGAAAAATGTCGATCTTGCCGTGGCCCTCGAGCCGCGTGATCGGATCTATGCTGATGCGCTGCGTCGTCATTGGCGAGTGCTCCAGTTAGGGTTGTGCTGCGGCTTTGGGCCGCGGCAGTTCGTGTCGCTCGGTGTCCGGTACAAGGGCCGCCCGCCTCAGATGGCTGTGGGCCAGGCTGAACCGATAGAACGTGCCGACGGGATCAGGGATGCCCTCGTTGACAATGCGGGCGATCTCGTCCGGGTCTTGGGAGTCAATCACGGAGGCCAGGGCCGTGATCAGGCGGGCCCCGAAGTCCTCCACGCCGGCATTGGGGCCGTAACAACCGATGCAGGGCGAGTTCACCTCCGGGCACCGTGCGCCACAGCCGGCGCGGGTGGCGGGGCCGCAGCAGATCAGCCCCAGCTCCAGCAGGCACGTGTTCGCATCCGGGATGACCTCCCAGGTTCGCTTGAATGCCTTGATTTTCTTTTCGTTACGAGTGCGCGGGCATTCATCGCAGACCGTGGTGATCGCCCCGATTACGGATCCGGGCGGGGGAAGCTTGCCCTCGAGGATGGCCGCGATGGCGTCCCATATCCGCGGTGCCTCCGGCGGGCACCCCGGCAGAAAGTAATCGACGGGCACTGTCTGCCCGAGGGTTCGGACCGTGTCATAGAAGACCGGCAGCGAGAGATGGTGCCCGTTGGACTGCGACTCGGGCAGGGGAACCGTGCCCGCGGCGTTGTCCGTCGAGGTGTTCTCGCAGTACACCGTTTCGAAGACTTCCTGCCGGTTGGTCAGGTTTGCCAGACCGGGGATGCATCCTTCCATCGCGCAGGAACCGAAAGCCACCAGCACCTTGGACTTTCTCCGCAGCAGTTTGGCCATGTACTCCTGTTCGCTCGTGCGGATGCTGCCATTAAACAGGCAGACATCGACGTGCTGGTCGGGCCAGTTCTCGACATCGCGCGCCTTGGTGTCCATGATGCACGGACAAAAGACGATGTCGAAGGCGCCCGCGACGTCGAGTATTTTCTCATTCAGGGCGAGGATGGATATCTCGCACCCGCCACATGAAGCCGCCCAGTAGATTGCCAGCTTGCCTTTTTCACTCATCGCCCGATCTCCATAGCCGCCTGGTGCTCCAGCAGGATTTTCTCGACCTCTTCCAGATGCCCGTTTTCCGGGGCCCAGTTTGCGGACCAGCGCAGGGGGCCGAGCGTGCGAAGATCCTCCACCATCTCGTCGATCGCTTCGGCGAGATGCGCAGCTTCGGCGGCCGACGCCCACACCAGGCGCACCCGCCGTTCGCTGATTCCCATCGCCTGCAGCGTATGCGTCAGGAGGGCGAATCGCCGCATCGTTTTGTAGTTCTGTTCGATGTAATGGCACTCTCCGGGATGACAGCCGGCGATGAGCACGCCGTCCGCGCCCAGCGAAAGCGCCTTGAGCACGAACGACGGATCGACGCGGCCGCTGCACATCAGGCGAACCACGCGCACGTTGGGGGAATGCTTGATCCGTGCCGTCCCTGCCCCGTCCGCCGCCCGGTACGAGCACCAATTGCAGAAGAATCCGACGATTTTGGGTTCGTAGATTTCGCGCTGCATCCTGTCACTCCTACAATGCGGTGGGTTCCAAGCTGGGTTCCTCCTCGACCGCGGCGGGTTCGCCGTTGCCGTGCAGGTCCCACAGCAGCCCCTCGATCTCGGCCTCCACCTGGTCCTGGCCGAAGTGTGCGCCGGCGATGGCGCCGGCGGGACACGCGGCGACGCACGTTCCACAGCCCTTGCACAGGGCCGGATTCACCCGGCTGACCTTCTCCTCCGTCAGGAAATCGATTGCATTGAACGGGCACAGGTTGTTGCAGATGCGGCAGCCGGAGCAGTTCTCCTCGTGGATCGAGGCCACCACGGGCTCGATCATCACCGTGCCCTTGCTGATCATGCCCTGCACCCGGGCCGCCGCCGCCGCACCCTGCGAAACCGAGTCGGGAATGTCCTTCGGGCCGTGGCAGGCGCCGGCGATGAAGACGCCCTCGGTCATCGTGGCGACGGGATCGAGTTTCGCGTGGCGTTCGATGAACCATCCAGCCATGCTGCACGAGATGCCGACCTTCAGGCCGGTCTCGCGTGCGTCGCGTCGCGGTTCGATGGCGCCCATGAGCACGACCATGTCCACGGGAATTCGGCGTTGCTTTCCCAGCAGCGTGTCCTCGACCTGGACGATCAGCTTGCCCTCTTCCTGCGGCACCCGGGCCATGTCCGTGATGTCGGCCACCTTGCCGCGAACGAACAGCATGCCTTCGTCCAGCAGCCGCTGGTAGAACTCCTCATAGTCCTTCTTGTTCGGCCGCATGTCGATGTAGCAGGCGTATACCTTGGCGTCGGTTTTCTCCAGGACCAGATGTCCGAGCTTCAGCGACAGCATGCAGCAAATGCCGGAACAGTACGTGTTGTATCGCTGATCCCGGCTGCCGACGCAGTGCACGATGCAAACCGATTTGGGCTCGGAGACGCCGTCGCGGAGCACGATCCGTCCGCCGGTGGGTCCCGAGGCATTGCACATGCGCTCGAACTCGAGGCTGGTGAAGACGTTCGCCAGTTTGCCGTAGCCGTATTGCGGGATGCGCCGACAGTCGAACAGGTCCCAGCCCGTGGCCAGGATGATGTTCCCCACATCCACCTCGAGTATTTCGTCCTTCTGGTTGAAATCGATCGCGCCCGTCGGACAGAGCTTCTCACAGGCCTGGCAGCGCTGGCGCTCAAACCAGATGCACGATTTTGTGTCGATCACCGGGATTTTCGGCACCGCCTGCGGGAACGGCGTATAGATCGCCTTTCGATAACCCATACCCGCTTCGAATACGTCGTCGACCACCTTGCGCGGGCATTTCTCGATGCACAGCCCGCAACCGGTGCAGTCTTCCTCGACGACGTAGCGTGCCTTGCGGCGGATCCGCGCCCGGAAGCTGCCGATCGAGCCGGATACGTCCTCCAGCTCGGAGTACGTCAGCAGCTTGATGTTCTCGTGCTGGCCCACTTCCGACATCTTGGGCGTCAGGATGCAGGCCGCACAATCCAGGGTCGGAAACGTCTTGTCGTACTGGGCCATGTGCCCACCGATGCTCGGCTCACGCTCCACGAGGTAGACCGGATACCCGGCGTCGGCGAGTTCCAGTGCGGCCTGGATGCCGGCGATTCCGCCGCCCACAATCAGGGTGTGCGGGTCCACCTGCACCGGCATGGGCTCGAGGGGTCGGTGATGCCGGACGCGCGCCACGGCCGCGGCCACCAGGGCTTTGACCTTCAGGTTCGCCGCCTGCTTGTCCTTGGTCACCCACGACACGTGCTCCCGAATGTTGGCCATCTGCATGAGGAAAGGATTAAGCCCGGCGTTCGTACATGCGCGACGGAAAGTCTTCTCATGCAGATGTGGCGAGCAGGCCGCGATGACAATCCGCGTGAGGCCCTCCTTCCGGATATCGTCCTCGATCATCGCCTGGCCGAGCGAAGAGCACATGAACTTGTACTCGCGCGCCACAACCACATCCTCGAGCGTGGCAGCCCAGCGCGTGATCGCTTCCACGTCCACCGTCCCGGCAATGTTGCTGCCGCAGTGGCAAACATAAACGCCAAGTCGTTCGGCCATAAGGCGGCCTCCTATTGTGCTACCGGTTGCTGTGGCACCGGTCCGGGACCGGTGTCCGCGGCCGACGCATGTACCGGCGGAGCGCCGGTGACGCACGCCTCGGCAACCAACTCCACAAGGTCCTTGACGATCAGCCGGCCCTCCAGCCCGACCGTCTTGACTGCATCGCGATACATGGTCAGGTCTTTGGGGCAGGCCACGACGAAATACTGGACCCCCTGCAAGGCCGCCGCCTCCCGCACTCGGCTCTCGGCAGGGCGTTCCTTGACCTGTCCCTCTTCCATCCAGATGCGTCCGCCGCCCGCGCCGCAGCAAAGGGCACGGTCGCGATGGCGCGGCATTTCGACCAGTTGGCATCCCAGGGCCCTCAGTACGCGGCGCGGGGCGTCGTACACGCCGTTGTAGCGGCCCAGGTAGCAGGGGTCATGGTACGTCACGAGGCAGTTCACCTTCTGACGCACGACCAGCCGGTTGCTGCGCAGGAATTCATCCAGCAACTCCGTATAGTGCAAAACCGGGAACCTCGCGCGGAGGGGCTCGGTCTGGCCGTTTGACCACACGTATTCATTCTTCAGGGTGTTGTACGTGTGTGGATCGGTCGAAACGATCTGCTCGAACTGGCACTTCTGCAGGGCCGCGAGATTCTTCTGCGCGAGCAGCTCGAACAAGCCCTCCTCGCCCGCCCGGCGCAGGTCATTGCCGGCGTTCCGCTCGGCGTCGTAGAGCAGCCCGAAGTCCAGACCCGCGGCTTGAAAAACGCGAGCCGTGGCCTGTGTGACCTCAGCCAGCGCAGGACTGTATGACGCGTAGTCACCCACAAACCACAGCGTCTGGGCCGGCTGCTTGCGGATGTCCTTGACCTTGAAATCCAGCCCCGTTGTCCACTTGGCCCGCTGTTTGTCGGACTTCCCGAACGAGTTGCCGTAGCGGCGCAGGCTCTCCAGGGCGCTGGTCAGCTTCTGGTCGCCGCGCTGCTGCGCGAGCAGGTATCGCCGCAGGTCCACAATCGGCTGCACGTGCTCCACGAACAGGGGACACTCGCGATCGCAGGCATGGCACGTCGTGCAGGCCCAGAGCATCTCATCGGGCAGGACCTCGCCCGTCAGCCGTTTGGCCAGCACGGCCTCCGCTCCCGCCGTCCCTCCGTTTGACCGGCGCGCCCGCAACGCTTGTCCGCGCTCAAACAAGTGGGTTCGAAGCCCCATGATGAGGAGTTTGGGAGAAAGGGGTGCCCCGCTGTTGTAGGCCGGGCAGACGTCCTGGCACCGCCCGCACTCGCTGCACGAGTACCAGTCCAGCATCTGCCGCCACGTGAACTGCTCGATGCGCTCCACGCCCTCCGTGCCTTGGTCTCGTACGGCGGGCGCCAGGCATCCGGCAGGCTCGCGGTTCCGCAGGAAAACGCTGAAAACCGATGTCACTACATGGAAATGCTTGCCGAGCGGCAACAGCGTCAGGAATACGAGCACGACGCCGAGATGCATCCACCAGCATACCGTCGCCACGACGCTCTGGGTTGTCGGCGTCAGACCGCGGAACGGGCTGGCGAACAGTGTGGATATGGGCTGCCAGGTCGTTGCGACATGTGCCTCGCCGAGGTTCTGACGAATTCCGGTATGGCACAACAGCGTCGCCATGATTGTGAGAATGAAGCAGAGAACGAGGTTGCCTTCGAACTGGTGGCTTCCTTTGTAACGCTCCGGTCGAACCAGGATCCGGTAGTACAGGCCGTAGAGCACGCCGGCGATGACGGCGAGGGCAATGAAGTCCTGCAGCAGCAGAAGCGGTCCAAAGGTGGCCAGGAATGGCAGAACAAAGCCGGGAAACAAACCCTCCAGCAACGCCTGCACAATCGTGGGCAGGAGCAGAACGAAACCCCAGAAGATGAAGACGTGAGCCAGCCCGGTGCCCCGGAATCGCACGAGCCGAGCCTGACCGCATACGAAAACCAGAACATCCACGGCGCGCCGGCCCCATTGGCCGAAGGGTCCGGCCGGCCGCCCCAGACGCAGGTGCTGGGCGCGCTGATAGCAGCGATAGCCAAACACGCCCATTGCGGCGATCAGGCCGGCCACGACGATGACAACGGAGATGGACATCCTGCAGGGCCCTCGCTACAGCGATTATCTCTTCAGTTTCTCCGCGAGCATCGGCAGCAGTTCCAGGGCGTTGCACGTGGTGCCGAACTGCGCGATGTCGAAAATCGGCGCCTTGGCATCCGTATTGACCGCAAGCATCAGCTCGGCTTCGGGAACGCCCTCCAGATGCTCCGGGGCGCCGCTGATGCCGATCGCCAGGTATAGCTTCGGCTTGACCTGCTTGCCGGACTTTCCGACCAGGCGGGTCGTCGGCAACCAGCCTTGGTCCACGACCGGCCGCGACCCGGATACGACCCCGCCCAGCGCCTTCGCCAGCTCCTCCGCCGCCGCGATGTTGTCCTGGTTCTGAATGCCGCGCCCGACGGATACCAGCACGGCCTCCTTGGCGATGTCCACGTCTGTCGTGGGCGGCTCGAGGTACTGCTTGAAACGCGTCCGCACCCGGTCCAGTCCCGCCGGGGCAGCGACGGTCTCCATGGCGGGAGTCCTGTCGCTCCGCCCCTCATCCGGCTTGTATCCGCCGGGCATCACCGTCACCAGGCAGGTGGGCTCGGGCAGCGTGCCCGTCGCGATGAGCTTCCCGCCACACGTCGGGGCCGAGTAATGTACAGCCCCACCGTCCAGCGAGAACGCTCGGCACCCGCTGGCGACCGGCAGATGCAGACGCTGGGCCACGCCGCACGCCAGATCCGTGCCCATGGCCGTATGACCGAACAGCACGACCCGTGGTTTGTGTTGTTCGAGCAGGGCGTTCAGGACGCACAAGCAGGCCTCGGGGTTGAACTCGGCGAGGCTTGGATGCTCGACACACACGACCCGATCGGCCGCGCCGAGTTCACCAGCCAGTTTCTTCGCGTCGCGGCCGGTCAACAGCGCCGTCACCTTGGTTTTCAGGCCGTCCGCAAGCCGGCGGCCCGCGGCGAGCATCGTGAATGTGATGTCCGTAACCTTGCCACGCAGCGTTTCCACAACGATGCACACTTCACCGCACATGGTTCGTCCTCAATCGGGCCGCTGGGGCCGAAGACCTCTTCCCGCTACGTCACGATACCCCGTTCGCGCAGCAGGGCGGCGAGCTTCTCCGCAACCTGCTGCACCGTGCCCTCGATCATCTCCGCGTGGCTGCCCGACTCCGGCAACGCCATCGCCGAGGCCGCCACCTCAGTGTCCACGGCCACGGAGTCGACTGCGACTTCTTCGATAGTGGCCGTCTTCATCGCCTCCATGACCTTGCTGGTCACTACGTACCGCGGCGGCTTCTCGGCCGCCTGGACGCCCAGCACCGCCGGGCCGATCACTTCGATTTCGGCGTTGAGCCCGCCGGGATACTCCTTCTGGGCCACGAATTGCCCGTCGCCCGCGACGACCTTCGTCACGTACCCCACGTACGGCAGATTGAGCCGCTCGGCGAGCAGAGGCCCGACGAACCCGTCGAGGTCGTCGACGGCCTGCGTGCCCGTCAGGACCAGATCGAAGGGGATCTCACCGACGGCCTGATGGAACGCGGCTGCGATGCGCTGATTGCCCGGGCCCTGGTCAAAGCCTTCGCCCGTCAGCTTGATCACGCGGTCGGCGCCCTTCGCCATCGCCGTGAAAAGAGTCTCGTCGACGTCGCCGGAGTCCGGCGTGATCACGGTGACCCGGCCGCCGTGCCGTTCCTTGAGCAGCAGCGCTTCCTCGAGGGCGTGATCGTCCAACTCGTTGGGCATGAGCCGCAGGAAGCTGCGGTCGAGCATGCCGGTGCCGGCGTCGATCTCCAGGTCTTCCACCGGGTCCGGTACAAACTTGATCAACACCAGAATATCCATTGCGGACTCTCCTTGCGGTTGCCGGCGCCGCATGGCGCCCGTCGGACCTAGCCGAACATCGACTCCGCCAGAAGCTCGGCGATATCCTTTACCGCCAGCTTCCCTTCGTTCCCCGTGCTCTTGACTGCGTCCTCGAATCGAGGCGTTTCGTACGGGCAGGCGACCGCGAGCACGTCGGCCCCGACGGCCAGCGCCTCCTTGACGCGCCACTCCGTGGTTC
>CAZBFW010000145.1:0-8162 GCA_964491135.1 uncultured Phycisphaeraceae bacterium
GTCGGCGGCATCGAGGAGGCGGCGGCCAAGGCGGAACGGTTGAAGGAGTCGTAGTGGAAACGGATCGCGGTGCCGGTGTCCGGCCGGTACTTCGAACAGGCACGGGTGAATCGCATGCGCCTCAGAAGGATCGACTTCCAGTGCACGGTGATTACGCCGGAACGGCAGGTGTTCGATGCGCCGGTCGCCTTCGTTGCCCTGCCCGCCCACGACGGCGAGATTGGCCTGTTGCCCAACCGCGCTCCGCTCGTCTGCAAGCTGGGTGTGGGAATTCTGCGGATGGAAACCCGCGAAGGCCGCCTCAAGCGGATGTTCGTCGACGGCGGCTTCGCCCGGATGCTGAACAACCGGCTGGTCGTCCTGACCCCGCAGGCCCATCGGCCGGAGGAGATCGACGCGCAGGCCGAGCGGGCCGCGCTGGAAGAGGCCCGCAAGATCCGCGTCACCGATGACCAGGCCCTGGCCGACCGCCAACGCGCCGTTCATCGCGCGTCCATCCGGCTGAAGTTGACGCAGTGAGCACCCACGCGGTACCGTCGCTCGAACGATCCGATCCCCAGGGAGTCAAGGTGCCGGCCGCGGCGACAGAGCCCATGTCCCATCCCGCGACAACGCAACCCGCTCCGCGTCGCCCCAAGGGATATCTCGCCTTGGCGACGGCCTGCGTCGCGGTGGGGATGGTGTTGCGCGTGGCGCTCGCGATCCGCTGCGGCGTGGGCTACGACGAGGTCTTCGTCATGGGAACCGGGCTGGAGGAGTTGCTTGCTTCCGCCCGCGCGTTCTTCATCGACGTGCCCGTACGACGCAGCGATGCAATCACGCCCCTCTGGTGGTGGCTGCAGGCCGTTCCCAGCGCGCTGCTGGGCCAGGGATCGCTGATCAGCCTGCGGCTCTGTCCCGTCATGATCGGTGTGGCGACCCTCGTGCTGGTCGCACGGGAGGCGCCGCGCCGGCTCGGTCGCCCAGCGGCCGCCACGCTCCTGCTGATCGTCACCACATCGGACGTGCTGGCGTTCTGCAACGCCCGTGGTGAGTTTTCTGAATCGCTGCTCATGCTGCTGCTCTGGCCGGCCTTGTTTCGCGCGGGTGACCCGCGGCGACCCGTTCGCAAGGGCCTGCTCTGGTTCCTGCTGCTGATGACGCACCTGGGAAAGGGGTTGTTCCTGGTGGCCGGTCTCGCCGCGGCGGAGACCGTACACCTGGCACTCCGACGCCGCCGGAGCCGGGCGACGCGCGCCCTGGCTGTGTCGATCGGCGTGGCCGTCATCCCGGTGGTCGCGTGGCTTTGCCTCGTGAATGTGCTGGCATTCGCAGGCGGTCCGGTGGAAACCGACGCCGGGAAGGCATCAGACATCTGGCACGCCATAACCCGGATCACGATGGACTACCAGGCGACCAAGGCGCACATGGTGGCCGGCCCGTTCGCCGCGATGCAGGTATACCTGGACGGCATGGTGTGGCCCGGGGCCGTCCTGTGGACCGTGCCCCTCCTGGCGGGAGCCGCGGCGTCTCTCGCGCCCGTGTTCCGCGGTGCCCGACAGGGCCGTCGCTGCGTGCTCGCCGCCGGGCTCGTGCCGTGGGTGGCGGTCGGAGCGTGGCTCGTCATCGGCGGAGGAGTGGTGGGCTCGCGGTTCCACCTGCTGTACTGGCCGGCCGTCTGGGTGATGGCGGCAATGGGGCTGCAACGCTTGTGGCGGCGGCGCCAGCGAGGATTCCTTGTCCTTGCGGCGCTGGTCTGGTCGCTCCACGTGACGATTGCCCTTTCGTGGCGGAGCTGGATCGATCGCACGCTTGACGTCAGCGCAATCGGCATTGTGCTCGGGGCGGTGATCCTGGTGGCCGCGATCCTGCCGGCCATGCCGGTCCAGCGACGCCGTTCATCCCCGAGTCGGCACTCGCGCCAGGTCGTGGGTGTCGCCCTGTTGATGCTCGTGGCGGCGGGATGCCTGCTGGGGTACGGCCCGATTGCGTGGGGGCCGGCCGCCCGGTTCGAGCCCATGGACACAGCCCGGCCGAGCGTGGAACTTCGGTTACTGGCCGACATCGATGCGTATCGCGGTCAAGGGCAGCCGTGGCCGACGTCGCACGGCCGGACGCTGTACTCGGATCTGGCTCACTTTCATCTGTCCCGCGCGGATCGGCAACCGCACGACGTAGAGCAGGCCATTGCGTACCTCCAGCGAGAGCTTCGCGACCGGCCGGACGATCCGCGGGCATGGTTCTACCTCGGCCTGGCCTACCAGGAGGCGGGCGCCCCGGTCGACCAGGTCCGCCAGGCGTGGCAGCGAAGCTACGCGCTGAATCCGATCCCCATGGTCGCCGAGCGGTTGTCCGCTTTACCGCCGGGGTGATTCCCTGTGCCACTGTTCTTGAACAGTGGACTCTTGATCCCTCCAGGCTGTCCGCACATGCGGGGGAACTGCCTTCGGTCCGCTCCTGGCCTCACCGTCGGGCACCAGCGTACGCATCGAAGACGACGCTTTTCTGTTGGGGCGGCGATTGGGGTCAGACGAGCGAGTTCAGACGACTTCCGTTGACTTTGGTGGACTGAACGGCCTCGAACCCGATCGCGCGTAATTCTTTGCTGCGCTTGAAGACGTGTTGTCGCTGATGCGAGTTACGGAACAGCCACCGGTCGGATTCGAACCGACGACCTGCGGTTTACAAAACCGCTGCTCTGCCAACTGAGCTACGGTGGCATGGAGCGCATCTGTCCAGACGGTACCCCCTATCGACCCGGTTTTCAATACGCGCGATTGCCCCGTGGTGGTTCTGTTAGACGCCCAAAGCGCGCGCCATCCCAGTCAGGGAATCACCGGCGAATTCCTGCAACAACCGACCTTCCCCTTGCCCTTGAAAGGCTGCATTCGAGTCATGCCGTTGACCGTTCACATGTCCGGTCGATTCAGGTATAATCGTGAACGGGGCGGACTCGGCGGCGGGGATTCCGGTGGAGCAGGGCGAAATGAACGAGTGGGCAACGCCTCGCCAGACGACATCGAGGCCGTCGGGGCTTCTTCCGCGAATCCGGCCTGAGCGGCAGCATGCCTTTCTGCCTGGGCCGACGCGGGGGAGATGGACCACGATCTGCGCGGCACTTGCAGCCACGCTGACGCCGGTGTCCGTCGCCGACGGGGAGGGTCTCGCTTGGCAGGATCCGGCGAACGATGCGGTCGTCCGGCGCGCCGACATTGGCGCCGATGGCCCGGTGGATCCGCTGGCCCACAAGCTCCCCGATATCCTCTCCCTCGCCATAGGTGAGTGGCAACCCGCGACACCGGACAGCGATCTATTTACCGGCCAGTGGTCCTCGGGCGCCGATTTCTTTCGAGTGGATCTGGTATTCAACGGGCTGGTCAACCCGCCGGGGACCTTGGGGCACGGCTATCCCTTTGATCCGTTTCAGCATGGCCCGAATCCGGTTTTCGGCTACGTCGAGATCGACATCGACGGAAACGTGGCCACGGGGGGCGAGCTCGACTCACCGAACTTGCGCTACCTGGGCAATGCCGCCCGATTCGGCGGGCTGCCTGCCTATGCGGCCTACGCCGGCCACGCAGCGCAAGATGCCTCAGCGTTTGACGGCAGTTTCGACACGCCGCCGTTCGTGGAGCGGAGCGGAGAGGAGTTCCATATTGCCTTCCACGGCTGGGAGATCACCCAGATCGCGCGTTCCAGCGAGGCGAACCTGATCTTCGACCCGGGTGAAACCTGGACGGTGTATGGCAAGCTGTTCCACCGGGCACATGGGTATGAGCCATTCAGCTATGCCTGCTGTTCCGGCGTTCTCGGCAGTTACGAGCCGGACAGCCAGATCCAGTTCCACCATGACGCCGTTGGGGACGAGACCACCGTCAGCCTAGTCTACCCGCTGACCAACTTGGGCTCGGCCGCGATGCGGGGGGAGGGCGAGGTGCAGCCGCTGGATGGCGATGCATCGAACCAGAGCAGCGTTCTGGAGGCGCTCGACGATCTGGTGTTCAGTGTCGTCAATGCTCCCGTCGCATGGCGGAACAATCCGCGCTTCCCCATTATCGCCGAGTGGGAATTCGCCGCTCCCGAAAACTACCTCGACCCCCAGGCCTGGAGGATCACCGCCCTGGTGGCCACGGCCTATACGGCGCCCGGGGAGGACGCGATGTTCGTCTGGACGGACCTCGCCCCGGATGTGCGGGTGGGCGACTTCAACAGCAACGGCCTGGTGGACGCCGGGGATCTCGATCTGTTTGACGCTTTCCTTGCTACGTACGATGGCGTCGTTGGCGTGGACGCGGACGGCGCCATGAACGGCCAGGTGCAACCCTTTAACTTCAGCCGTGATTTCAGCTTGTTCGACACGGATTACGACGGCGTGGTCGATCAGGCGGACCGACCCGCGCTCGCGGCAGGCCCCGATCTGGACAAGGACGGCGACGTTGATCTTTCGGATTTCGGATGCTTCGAGCTGTGTTTCGGCGCGACCCGCAGTCCGCCGGCCCCGCTGAATTGCGGCGATGCCGATTTGGACGGCGACTCGGACATTGACCTGACGGACCTCGGCCTGTTGCAGGCATGTTTCAACGGGCCGGACGCTGCGCCCGCATGTGGGAGTTGAGGATTTCAGCCATGCGGAAAACCGCCTTATCGCCGATCCTCGGTCGCGGGCAAGCCCACGGGGGCACGCGGGTCTCGGCCTCCCCCGCGTTCACTCTTCTGGAACTTCTGGTCGTGGTGACGATTATCGCCCTGATCCTCAGCATACTCGCCACGGCGATCCGGAACGTCCGCGTGGCAACGAAGTCGTTTGTGTGCAAGAACAATCTCAAGACCGTTGGTTTTGACTTCTACCAGTTCGCCGATGAGTACGCGCGCCCTTACCGGGGCGATAGCGATGACGGCCGACCGGGTTTTCACGTCGAGGATTTCCAGGAGCGGGTCTATCGCATCGCTGAGTTCTGGGATGGGGGCGCTGAAACCGAGCTTGCCTGCGATCCGGCCCGACAGCCGTTGATGTGTCCCGCCGCCCCCCGGCAGTTGCGGCGGCATGCAGGTCTGCCGTGTGGGGCATACGCCGTAACGCCGGCGGAAAACGTCGGAGTGGGCTTCAACATGCGTCTGGCGTACGCGAGCGTGTACGTCGGAGGCCGGCCGGTGCTCCGGGAAGTTCGCGTGAGCCCACAGATTCTGGAGCATGGCTCCGTGCCGCTGGCCTTCGACGTGGATGGCCAGGCGGCCGTGCAGCGCGATGTCCTGCCATATTATTCCGCGCCCCCCGCAGGCGACACCGGCAGATACGGAAGCGGGCTCTTGTGGTTTCCGCGAAGCGGCCACCACGGCAAAGTGCAGGTCAGTTTCGTCGGCGGGCACGTGCTGTCGTCATCCCGGCCGGAGCAGGAGTCCGCGTGGGACTGGAAGTATCAACCGACGACCGACTAGACTGCCTGCGGCCGGCACGCAGGACATTCTGCCGCCGGAACCGACGAGACTTCGCCGTCGGGGCGCGGTGGACGGAACCGCCAGATGCAACTGCGACAGAAGTTCGGCCTACTGGTTCTCGTCTACGTGCTTTCCCTCTCCGCCAACCTCGTGATGTCCGGTTGGTGCATCATCGTGTACTTCCAATCGGCGTTCGTCGATTTTGAATCGGACTTCACCCACGAACAGAAGATTGAGCGTCTGCGGATGCTCGAACGGCAGGCACGCGACCTGCCGGAAAGACGTGCGGCCCCCCTGCAGCTCCTGGCGGAATACGAGGCGTGTCACACAGAGTTCTGGTCCACTCTGGCGGAACTCAAGCGAGGCCTGGCCGGGCGACCCCTGACACCCCCCTGGACCGAAATCGAGGATGCCGCGACCCGGGCCTGCGATGCCGTGCGACGCCGCTTGGAGCAGATCGCGAGTCCAGCACCGGAGTCAGTGCGGCCGGCCTCCCTGTCCGCCGCGGATGAAGACGCCTTCGTGGACCTGGATCGGCGTCTGGGCGTCCTGGCCCGGGCCCTGGTCGAAGACCGGCAGAGCGACGTCATGCGCGTGGCCAACGTGCAGGACCGGGTGGTCAGGATTCTCATCCTCAACACCGCTTGCGGTGCGGTTCTATGTGTGTTGGGCGTCGTGTTCGTCACACGCTGGGTCATTCGTCCGGTCGCCGCGCTGCGGGAGGCCGCCCGGCAGATCGGCAGCGGAAATCTCTCCCATCGTACCCCAATCCGCTCGCGCGACGAGTTGGGCAAGCTGGCGGGCGAAGTCAACCAGATGGCCGCGACGATTCTGGAAATGCAGACCCGGCTGGTCGAAAGGGAGCGACTGGCGGCCGCCGGCGAAATGTTCACGCGCGTGGCCCACAACATACGCAACCCCCTGGCGGGCATGCGGGGCTTGGCCGAAGCTACGGCCGAGCGCCACCCCGACCACCCGGAAACCGTGGAGTGCCAGACACGGATCATCGACACGATTGACCGCTTCGAAAAGTGGCTGCGCGATGTCCAGCAGGCGGTTTCGCCGATGACTCTGAAGCTGCAGCCGGTTCACCCGGTGGACTTGATTGCGAACGTCACCACTGTGTTACGGCCTATGGCCGATCGTCGCCGGGTGAAGGTTCAGGTCCAGGTTGCCCCGGCGGCCACCCGCGTTCGAATGGACCCCGCGCACATGGAACAGGCGCTCGTGGCATTGCTGACGAATGCGATCCAGGCCTCCGCGCCCGGCCAATCGGTCCGAGTCTGGGTCAGACCGGCACCGGAAGGGGAGAAGGCATGGCAGCTCGCGATCGAGGATGACGGAGCGGGCATTCCGCCGGAGATCCAGGAGACGATCTTCTTGCCGTATTTCACGACCAAGCCGGATGGTAACGGACTGGGTCTGGCAATTGCGAGCAAAGTCATCCGAACGCACGGCGGACGATTGACCGTCGAGTCCGAGCCTGGCCGCGGCAGTCGGTTTCTGGCCTTGCTGCCGGGGCTCATTGGGGAGCCGGATTAAATGGCGGACATTCTGATCGTTGATGACGAAGAGAACCTGAGCTACTCGCTTCAACTCGGGCTCAGGCGGGCCGGACACGAGACCCGTGTGGCGGACACCGTCGCATCCGCGCTCGCGGAGTGCGCACGCAAGGCCCCCGCCCTGGCCCTGGTGGATGTGCAATTGCCTGACGGTGACGGGATCCAACTGATAGCGCAGTTGCGAGCGCAGGGTTTCGACCTGCCCGTCGTCGTCATCACGGCGTTCGGGACGGTCGCCACCGCCGTGGCCGCCATGAAACAGGGCGCCATGGACTTCATTCAGAAACCGGTCTCGATCGAGGAAGTGTGCCTCGTCGTCGAACGTTGCCTGGAGGACCGTCGCCTGCGCAACCGGCTGGATGCCTACCAGGAGGCCCAGCGGCGGCAGTCGGAGGAATTCCCGCTGATCGGCGAGTGCCCCCCCCTGCGCGAGGTTCTGGCGTTCGCGGGGCGGATCGCCTCCATCCAGAACGAACCGGGGGCCGGACTGGTCGCCACGCTTCTGCTTGGCCCCACGGGAACCGGCAAAGAGTTGGTCGCGCGCCATATTCACCGCAGCAGCCAACGCACGGACCGACCGTTTGTGCAGGTAAACTGTTCTGCGATTCCCGAGAATCTCTTCGAAGCGGAATTGTTCGGCTTCGAGCGCGGTACGTTCACTGACGCGAAAGTAACCAAGAAGGGCCTTCTGGAAGTGGCCCACGAAAGCACGCTTTTCCTCGACGAAATCGGCGACTTGCCGCTGGCTACGCAAGGCAAGCTGCTGGTTGCGATTGAAACGGGGCGCTTTCGGAGATTGGGATCAACGACGGAAACGGTCGTCGATGTTCGGGTCATCGCAGCCACCAACGCCGATCTCGAACGGAAGGTGGAGGCGGGCCAGTTTCGCGCGGATCTGTATTACCGGCTCAAGATGTTCTGCATCGAGCTTCCCCCGCTGCGGGCGCGGGGAGACGATCTCTTCCTGCTTGCCGAGTACTTCATCGAGCGCTCCAGTCGAAAGTTTCGAAAACCCGCCCCCCGGCTTGCGGAGGCAACGCGGCAGCTCATGCGGGCCTATCCCTGGCCTGGCAACGTCCGAGAGCTCGCGAACGTGATTCAACGCGCCGTGCTGCTGAACGACGCGGATACGCTGGAGCAGATCGGAAGAGCACACGTCTGAACTCCAGTCACGAGATTCCATCG
>CAZBFW010000146.1:0-8161 GCA_964491135.1 uncultured Phycisphaeraceae bacterium
CATCGCAACCAGGAGCAGGGCCTCGCGTCGCCCCAGCCGGTCTGGCGTGTGTCGGCCTGTCCACCAGAGAGCCAGGCCCAGAACCGCCCCGATGCTGGCCGTCAGGAGCAGCGCACCGCAGGCCGCGTGCTCCGCCTCGTGCCCGCTCACGTACGCCAGAGCCGACCCGATCCCCACCAGGGCGATCACCCCGCTGAGCACCAGCAGCAACAGACCCAGTTGGCCACCGACAAACCGGAAACTCACGGCTGGTTGATTATCCTACGAAAAGCCTGCGGAATTCCTTGTCGACCCCCTGCGGGCCGATGACGATCACCCGGTCACCGGCCCGGACGGCGTCGGTGGCCCCGGGGACCGAGGCCTGATCTCCGCGCTGAATCGCCGCCACCAGCGAATGGGCCGGCATCCTGATTTTCCGAAGCGGTGCGTTGGTGGCCTCACCCGCCAGAGTCGCCCGGACTTCATACACGTCCGCCGCGCCCTCGGCCAGCGAGGCCAGCCGCCGCACGGGGCGATCCTCGATCAGCCCCTCGATTTCCCGCGCCGCGACGTCTCGGGGGCTGAACGCCTGATCGATCCCGACGTGCCGCAGCAGATGAAGGTAGGTCGGGCGTTCCACCACGGCAATGGTCTGTCGCACACCCTGGCTCTTGGCCTGGGCCGCGCCCAGGATGTTGTGTTCGTCGTCTCGGGTGAGTGCCACAAAGGCGTCCGCCGAAACGATGTTCTCTTCCTCAAACACGGTCCGGTCCGTCGGGTCCGCCTGGACGACGGTGACGTGCTCGAGCTTGCGGGCCAGTTCTTGCGCGCGTTCCTCGTCCGTCTCGAACAGGCGGACGGAGAACGACCGGCCCTTGAGCGCCCGACACAGCCAGACGCCCATGGCCGGCCCGCCCATGACCACAACGTGCGTACGCTTGGGCTTGCTCTGGTGAAACAGCCGCCGCGCGTTCTCGATCAGGGCCGATTCACCGATGAGGTACACCACGTCTCCCTCGGCCGACTGCGTCTCGCCGTCCGGGATGAACGCGAACGTGTCCCGCTCCACCACCGCCAGCCGCACGCCGCGCGGCAGGTGCAGGTCGGCCAGGCGGGTCCCCACGGCAGGCACGTCCGCCTCCACCACAAACTGCTGGAGCTCGATCTGGCCTCTCGCAAACGACTCGACCGCGATGGCACCGGGGTTTCGCAGCGTGCGGGCGATGGCCAGGGCCGTCAGATGCTCCGGGCACACAAGCCGGTCGATGTGGAAATGGGCCGCGTAGTCCAGGCTGCGCTGCTCGAAAAACGGCCCGTGGTGCACGCGTGCGACGCACTTCTTGGCCCCAACCGCCTTGGCCGTCGCCGCGGCCAGCAGGTTGATTTCATCCTGGCTCGTGGCCGCGACGAACAGGTCACAGGCCTCCCCGCCGGCCTCCTGGATGATCTCTGCGTGGGCGCAGTTGCCGCGCAACGTCCGTAGATCGACGCTCTCCTCCAGGCGCGACAGCACCTCCGCCTCGAGGTCGATCACCGTCACGTCGTGACCGCCCTCGGCCAGCACCTCGGCCGCCCGGCGGCCCACCTCTCCACCACCCGCAATAATGATGTTCACCGATCGTCTTCCGTTGGTTTCCTTCGAACCGCCGCATCATACCCACCGCGCCGGGAGCAGGCCAGCCGTGGTCCGCCTCGTCCCGCGCCCGACGCCCGAAAACGAACCCGCCCGGCGGTGTGCCGGGCGGGTCATGCAAGCGGTTTCGAATGAAAGACCTGTCGTGATACTCCGGTCTACCGGCGCCGACGGATGCCGAACAGACCTCCCAGAACCAGCAGTGCCAGGCTTGCCGGCTCCGGAACCAGGTTCGTGCCGAACCGCACCGAGAGGTCCCCGGTGTACGTCGAGGCCGATGTGGCCGTGAACCCGTCACTGAACGTCGAGTTGTAGCCGCCGACAGCAAGATAATACGTGCCGGCCGCCAACGCGCCGTCCCGGCCGTTGTACGCCAGACCGTTCCCTACCGCCGGGCGAGGTCCGACGTCGCCGAACGTCAGCTGGCTCAGCAGTCCGCTTCCGTCGTCGTCGTCGGTCTTGAGGAACAGGCCGCTCGCCGAGTACAGGGCGATCTCGGTGTCGTTGCCCGTCACCAGAAGCGAGCCTTCCGTATCGATGTCCAGGTACTTGCCCGGGTTCACCGCGCCCTCAGCGATCGTGAACTTGTACCACTTGATCTCCGCGGCAGCCAGCGTGGAGGTGATAACCAGGTCGGGATCCGGTCCGATATCCGCGATGACGCCCAGGTCAATCGCGCCCACTGGCGGAGGAACCGGAACCCACTCGTTGAACTGCCACGACACGTCCGTCCAGTACGCATCGAGGCCGGTGTCGTTGTACGACTCGTACGCCTCGAATTTCCACGTACCGATCATCAGGCTGTCCCACAACCCGTACCCGCCACCCACGGAGATCGGCCCCACCGCCACCGTGCCCGTCCAGGTCTGGCCCGTCGTCGGCTGGAGCAGTCCCGTGACTCCGTTCGGGCCGGTAAGCGCCCAACGAGCCTCGCTGAGATACGAACCGACACCGCCCGACGTCAGGTTCCCCTGGAACACGATGGTCCCCAACTCGAAGTCCGGGCCTCCGTATGCGTACTGGAAACTCCCGTTGCCCGCATCACCCACGGGACCTGTCGAGTTGACCGGCCCCGGGTTCGTCACGGTGAAACCCGCAAACGCCGCGGGCGCCACCCCCAACACGATTGCCCACACAGTCACTCTCCTCATAGACCTCCTCCTCCGCAAGATGCTCGATCCCTCGGTCCGCAGGGCCGCACCTGCGGCCGAGGTTTCTCACCACAGTCCCGACACACGCGCGCTGCGCGGTTTGCGGCCCCCCGCTTCGCGCTCCTAATTGCATACAAATGTGAAGAGACACGCCGACCGCCCGATCCTGGTTGGCGTCTCTCTCTCAGATACTCTCCCCTTCAGGTCTAGAAAGTGCTACCCCTCGACAGCTCCCAGTGTAACCGGAAGCACCCTAAAGTGGCAAGGGCAAATCTTAAGTACAGGTGGCTACCTGCCCAAAAAACACCCTGCTTTGCGATCGTAATGTAACTCGTGTAAAACTGGATAGTTATTGAATGTGCATGTTTGGTGGTCTAGGGAACCCACCACTTCGGCCGTGGATGGCTCCTGCGGCTGGGCACCGGCTGATGGGCTGCGGGCGGGGGTCGTGTCCAATTACGCCCGCTCACCCCAGCCCGCTGGGCAGCCACACCAGCGGGATCCTTCCACGCCGGATGCCCCGCCGCATCGCCACCGGCAAACGCGCCCGGCAGGATTCGAACCTGCGACCCCCGGTTTAGGAAACCGGTGCTCTATCCTGCTGAGCTACGAGCGCCTCTCCCGGATCATGATACCAGCATAACGCTCTGCGTCGAGATCGGGCAGTGCCCGACGTGGAGAAGGGTCGAGGCGGGCCGAAACCACACCGCATCCGAAAGCTCATCGCGGCCCGGACCCCTTCGTATCACGGATGGAGTCGGGATACACCTCGATGGGTGGAGCGAGGCTACGTGCCTTCAGGTTCGGGGAGTCCTCCTTCCACTCTGTCTTGACCCACGTGGGCCCGGATGGCAGCGTTGTTGCCAACGTCGTGGGCACGACGGCCTCCCAGAAAAACACCCGCCCGTCGTCGCTGTTGTACAGCCAGACCCGATCAGACGAGTCCCAAACCCAGTAAGCCCTGTGCCAGCCTGAACAGCGGGAGTCGCTGTCCCGATAGAGCCGGTTGCCCTGTGCGTCGGCAATCGTGACGATCCACCATCGGTGCGCGTAGCCCGCCTTGTCGTGCTCCTCGATCGGCACGGTGAGCACGTATTTGCCGCTGGGGGAAACGAGTGGTTGCCTCGGGCTGGCTCGTTGACGGTCACGGCAGGACGGCAGCGAGAGCACAAGCATCGACAGGGTTGCAGCGGCAATCGCTCGGTTGATCATCAGTTCACCTCCAGGGCAGGTATCCAGGTCGGACTCCGCGTGGTTTCATCAAACCGTGTGCAGCGCAGCCTTGACGCCCAGTCGGTCCAGGTCGGCCTGGATCTCGTTGCGATAGATCGGGTTCATCGCGATCACGTGATGCGGCTGGTACCGCGAGAGGTGCTCCGGGGCCACGATGAGCTGGCCGGTGCCGGGCATGTAGTAACCCTGCCGGTGGGGGTTGATGTCCACCACGTACTCCACCTCGTCGACAAGCTTCAACGTGGTCAGGAACGAGACGCCCTTGGACAGCGAACCCCAAACCACGACCTTCTCCCCACGATGGACCGCCTTTATCACAAACCGTCGCCAGCGGGAGAGGCCTTCGGCACAGACGCGCGGGAACTGCTCGACCGCGTGCGCCATGGCCGGAAGGTCGTTCTCGCCGGGCAGAGCGGGCGTGGTCGGCCCGGGGGCGGGGCGAGCGGTGATGAGCAGGTACTGGTTGTCGTACACTGATTCCAGCGCGGTGACCTCAAAGCCCGAATGGCGGAACAGCCGGGCCAGGGAACCAAGACTGAAATAGCCGCAGTGTTCGTAGTAGATGTCCCAGAACGCCCCCTCGCAAAACACGCGATATACGTCCGGCAGCTCAAACCAAACGATGGTTTCGCGCCGGTCTGCCAGCGTGGCGCGTATGTCGCGGATGAACCGGCCGGCCGGGCCGATGTGCTCCAGCGTGTGGCGGCAGGCCACGAAGTCGGCGGCCAGATGGGCGTACTTCGGGCCGTACAGGTCCTGAAGGAACGTAACGCGGTCGGCCACGTTCGGCGGCGTGCGGTCGGGGCGGTAGGCCGGGTCGATCCCGATGCCGCGATTGCCGCCCAGTTGGCAGAGCAGCAGCAGGAACTCTCCCTTGCCGCAGCCGATCTCCAGGACGGTTTTGCCGCGCAGGTCGTGTTTCTCGATGAGCTGTGCAGCCACGGAGCGGGCGAACGTGTTGAACGTCGGGGAGAACCCCTGCGACTCCTCGCACCGCTCCGAGTATGCCTGCGCGTGCGGGTCGAACCGGGTGTTGAAGACAAAGCCGCACGCGGGGCAGAAGGCCAGCGTCAGGTTGCCGCGTGGGGAATCGATCGCCTCGGCCCGGGTCTGCATCCGCAACGTGCTGTGGACGGGAATGTCGTCCACGTGGAAAAACGTCCGCACGCCCCGAGAGAAGCAGCTCGGGCACTCTGTCCGGGGTTCCCAGCCCACGTCGACGGAAACGCCGGGTGCAAGTGCGGAGGGATCGTCGGTCATTCAGCCCCCTTCCTGCCGGCCGGCGGCGACACCTGGGTCAGGTCGGAACTCGTCCGTCACTCCCGTACGCGGAGGTTCTCGTCCAGCTTGCCCTCGGCGATCAGCTTGCGCACGTGCGCGATGCGTTGATACATCGGGCCTTCAAACTGGTCCAGCGTCAGCCCGTGCCGGCGACAGCCCTCATAGACCTCCTCGACGCCCTTGCGGGCGGTCCACTGGGGTTGGAAGGCCGGCAGCACGCGGGCCAGCTTGTCGCAGTTCACGCGGTAGTTTCGCTTGTCGGGCGAGGCGCCCTGCGCGAAGCTGACCTGGCAATCCGGAACCGCCTGGCCCACCATCGCGGCAATGTCACGGACCCTGTGGTTCTCCCGCGTAATGCCCACATTGAACGCCTCATTGTGGATCTTCTCGCGCGGGGCGTCCAGCACCGCGATGAAGGCCCGCGCGATGTCCGCGATGTGAATGATCGGCCGCCAGGGCGTGCCGTCGCTTTTCATCATGATTTTGCCGGTGGTGCAGGCCCAGGCCGTCAGGTTGTTCAGCACCAGGTCAAACCGGATGCGCGGCGAGAGCCCGTAGGCGGTGGCGTTCCGCAGGAACGTCGGCGAGAAGCGGTCGCCGGCCATCCGGGACACGTCCCGCTCGACCATCACCTTCGATTCACCGTACGGGGTGACCGGATTGAAGGCGGATTCTTCGGTCAGGAAGTCGTCGCCGGCCGCGCCGTAGTTGCTGCACGACGACGAGAAGATGAACCGCTGCACGCCCGCATCCCTGGCCATCTCGGCCAGCCGGACCGACGCACGGTGATTGATCTCGTACGTCAAATCCGGATTCAGGTCGCCCAGCGGGTCGTTTGACAGACCGGCCAGGTGGCAGACGGCGTCAAACCCGCGCAGGTCGTCCACGGTCACGTCGCGGAGGTCCTTGCGGAGCGTCGGCACGTCCGTGATGCCCCCGCCGAACGTGCATCGGCGGTACATGTCGTTGTCCAGGCCCGCCACGTCGTGCCCGGCGGCCTTCACCATGGGCGTCATGACCGTACCGATGTAACCCAGATGCCCCGTGATCAGCACGCGCATACGCTTGGCTCCATGTTCTCCCGAGAATCCGCGCCGCAGAATCCGCGCCTGTCATGTCCCTTCCGTCCCACCTGCTCAGTCGCTCGGCCCGGCTGGTGCCTGGATACCGCCGAAAAGCACCTGAAACTCCGCCCAATCCAGCAGGTCCACGTCGTCGTCCCCGTCCTGGTCGTGGACGTCGAGACAGGGTAGCGAAGCGGCCGCGTTCGGTCCACCCAGGCACGACTCGAAGTGGATGTAATCATCGCCGTCGACGTCCCCATCGTGGTCCGCATCGAAGGGACCGTCGCACGGATCGCCGATGCCGTCACCGTCAGCGTCCGACTGCCCCAGATTGCACACCGTGGGGCAGTTGTCCTGCGCATCGCATATTCCGTCGCTGTCAACATCGATATAGGTACCGCTGCACGTGCCTGCCACGCAGTGATCCGCGTCGGTACAGGGGTTGCCGTCGTCGCAGGCTCCTCCCTCGTTGATGGGCACGATGATACACTGGCCGGTCAGAGGATCACATTCGCCCTGGCCACACTCGAAGTCCAGATGCGAACAGTCAACCGGCTCGCCGCCCACCATGCACAGATCCGTGCACTCATCGGGGATGCCGTCTCCGTCGCCGTCCAGGCTGGATCCGTCCAGGATGTCACAATAGTCGGGTGTGCCGTTCGTGTTGCAGTCGCTCGGCGAGCTGCAGTCGCCCGGTGTGGCGCCCGCCAGAATGTCTGCCGTGCTGTAGATGTAATCCACAATGGCCGTGAATGCCGGCGGCGGATTCCCCGAGTACGACGCGTTCCCGACGAAGACCCCGGCTGCCGACGCGGCCAAGGACTTGGAAAAGCTGCCCGCGACGGACCAGGCGATCCCGTCTTGAGAGTGGCGCAAAGTCCACGTGTTTCCCGCGCGCTCCACCTGCATGTACATGGGAGCTCCGGCGGGCACGACGACGTTGAATCGGGCCACCGGCGATCCATTAGTTACCGTGGCGGCGAAGGCGCGCGTGCCGCTCTCGCGGTGGAAATCGAAGCGGACGTAATTGTTGGCGTCCTGCTCGACCACAATGCCCTGCATCTGGTATCCCGTGCTCACCGGCGAATCGAATTTGACCTGCACCTCGAGATCGGCATCCGGAATCGGCTGCATGATCCGGGGGGCGAAATTGCCGCCCGTCCACACGTCATGGCTTACCCCCTGCGGGACCGAAAGCGTGATCTGCCCGCCGGTCATCGCGTAGGCGCCGTCCCCCTTCGGATTGACGAACGTCCAGAGCCCGGTGTCCAGAATCGCGCAGCAGAAGTCGTCCGAGACCACGTTTGAAGGCGGCAACGGTAACGTAAAGAACGTACCGTCCCCTGACCACGCACAGTTGCCGGCGGCGTCCTCGGCAATCACCTGGAAGTAATACAGCGTGTCCGGGACCAGATCGGTGAGCGTCACACTGTGGTTCGTGGAGAGGACCGCATCCATCACGCCGCCCATTTCGTATGCCGAGGTCAGGCCGTACGCCACGTTTCCGATCGTGGGCTCATCCGTGCTCCACGTGATCACCGCGTCAAACTTGTCCGGCGCGGCCTGCACCAGGGAAATCACCGGCGGCGTGAGATCCAACTCCAGCGTCGTGAACCACATATCCTCCGTCGAGGCCGTCGCACCGCTGGGCCGCTCGGACGTGAGGCGGACGTGATAGGTCGTCTCGGCCTCCAGCCCGGCCAGCACGATGCTGTGGTCCAGCGTCAGCGCCGCATCGCTCACCGTGCCCATTTCGTAGGCGTCGGTCAGGCCGTACTCCACCCGGCTGTCCGCCGGCACGTCGGTCGTCCACTGCACCG
>CAZBFW010000147.1:0-745 GCA_964491135.1 uncultured Phycisphaeraceae bacterium
ACAGGGCATTACACGCTCTCGTCCGCGAATACCGGGTGATGTCCCCTTTTCCTGTCACACCGCCCGATCGCCTGGGTTATCCACTCGTCGAAGCTCTGGTGGTCCACCGGCCTGTGCCGCCGGATATGGGTGTGTCTCCACCCACCGCAGTCCCGTTTCAGGGCATTCAAAGTGGCCTTCCCAATTATCGTAATCAACCCTCACCAGTCGCAGATGCTCATTTATGTACCGATCCGCCTCTGCTCCCTTGAGGAACCCAACGGTCTTACACACGCATCTCATTCTACAACCCTCTTTGTGACATTGGCCAGGTCATCGAGCGAACAAGAGTGTCAGGATGATCTTTCAGGTTCCTTCCGTGGCCGGCCGCGGGGTGCGGACGGTCGCGGAATCCCCACCGCCTTTCCACTAGAGGCAGAAGTCAACCACGAATTCTCTTGTGCTTGGCAGGGGAGCTTGCTCAAGCATTCGGCGCGCACACCCACCCTCACGTGAAAAATGTAGCGCAGCCGAAGGTTCATAGCCGCTGTGCAGTACGTAACACCAGGTTACCTCTTTAAGGATGACTGCCGCGAGTGTCAGATCGGAATAATGCCCCTCTCCCGCCATCACTTCCACAATCCTCTGGATCACTTCGTATTCAGTGCCTTCGGGAAACACGAAACACTCGGTCTCCGAAGTCAGATTCCCCAACATGATGAGAAACGAGTCCTTGTCGCAAGGGCGATACACCGAGAAGTCGAGC
>CAZBFW010000147.1:755-8135 GCA_964491135.1 uncultured Phycisphaeraceae bacterium
GGCACGAGAACATGATACTGTGCAGCCTCCCAGTTCCATTCAGTCGTAGACGTCACCACGAGAGGAAGAGAATCACTGCAATTCTGAAGCTCCCATATCCGATGGCCCCATTCGCCGAACTCGCCAAATCCGGTGATTCTCGAGGCGTCGGTGAAACACGACTCTATGTCATACGAGGCAACGTGCGTGTTGAACGGGCGAATATGGCAGAGATCGGCAGGGGTCGCCGTGTTGGGAATGGCGGCGAATCGATCACGTTGCTCCTTACTGGCCGTGAGAAACGCGATCACTGAAAACGGGCCGAACGTCCCCCACGGAAACACGACCCAGGAGAACGCATTTGCGCACCGCAGAAACAGCTCGTCCGTTTGGTCCAGATCGATCCCATACTCCGACGCATAGGCTGGGAAGTCATCTAGAGGATCATCGCCGGACCATCCCTCTCCCAAAAACCAGCGAGCAGCGTACGATTCCAGAAACTCAGGTCGACCGCGCGGAATAACAGACGTTGCATCAAGAGAACGGTGTTCGCCACCAGACAACAAACCTGCCCGAGATAGATCGTCGCCCAAGAAGGCGCGAAGCTTCCTCTCGACACACGGACGTATGTTCAACATGAAGCTGACAAAGTACATGATCTCACCTCGCAACGCACCCGAGGATTCGACTCACATCGGGATATGATAATGGAACTGGCCAGACTGCCATACCTCGAGGGGAAAGTCAAAAGTGTCAAAAGTGCCTGGATGAGTTTTCACGTTCCTTCCGTGTCCGGCCGCGGGGTGCGGACGGGGGTTTCCGGGGCCGTTTACCGGCCGGCGGACTGATTTCTCCGGGGTGCGGGCGACGGCGAGGGACTGGAGAATCGTGGAGCCCACGGGCCAGGGCGAAACGCCGCCCACGCATGGTCCGCCTCGCGCGTCAGGGTTCCGACTGCGCCGGGCTGTCTGACACACCTCACAGGGCATTACGTACTCTCCGCGAATATCAGTGATGTCCCATTTCTCCGTCCCTCTGATGCGTCGTCTTCCATTCCTGAATCCTGTTTGACTCCTTGGCCCACCAAGTGTCGAGGACGAGCGTGACAAGTCGTACCAGGTTAATCTCGACCAGCCACGTACCGGCCAGCGCGACGATCCCCCATCTAGTCACGTACCAGCCAGCACCGCCAGTTAAGACGGCTGGCTTCTGTACGAGAATACCGCCGACCAAGACTGCCAGGTTGAGAAAGGACATCTTTACCAGAATCCAGGCGCACTGGCGTGTCTTCGCAACGGCGCGAACAGCTCTCCACGTCAGTTGATTCACCACGGCCAATGCCAAGACGCAAACCCAGGCAATATCGGGCGACAGTCCTACAGTAAGGCAAGGGATCGCCATCTCTACATATAGCGCACACCCAAGGATGAAATGGTCGCGATGTCTGCTCGTGCACTCTGTGACCATGTTGATCACTCCCGCTGCCCGTGCTTTCGGGTCTTGATGTATTCGGTTTGCAGTTCTGCCGGTAGTTCGTTCTTGAACGCCTCGAATTCCTCCTGCGTTTCATCATTGTCGAAGACAAACGGGGCAGGAGTCTTTCCTCCTTCTCCCCGGGTGCTTCGCTGGCCGGGCCGGGTGCTTGCGCGGCCGGCCGCGGGGGCGAAGCGTCGATTCCAGCCCCAGCGTCCGCACCGTTCGCGACAGCCACGGGCCCTGGCCGTAGGGAGTACCCCGGTTCACGCACTGATGCAAGGCATCCAGTTCCGCGGCCGTCTCCGCCCGGTTCACCACGGCCGGCCAGTCCCGCGACGAGGGGCAGGAATCTTCTCTGCGTGGCACGCGCACTCGTAGACTGTCCCGAATGGCAATCCGCCCGACCGGGGCGCGGGTTGGCGCGCTTCCTGGTCGGCTTCAGCCGACCGGCCAGTGCCGCCATCTTCAGATGGGGGTGGCCGGAGCCTTCATCACTCCCCTTCTTCTCCCTCTTCTGCGCGAGCCGGCTTCCCGCCGGCTTCTCGGGCGCGCATCGTGGGTCGCATTCGCAGAAAAAAGCCGGCTGAAGCCGGCCGCGCCTCCCATCCCCGGGCCGTCTGTTTCCCAGGAATATTAGTGCCAGATCGCTGGCACCTGCATCCACAATGGGCAGCAAACCAACGTGTCAGGATAATTTTCCAGGTTCCTTCTGTGGCCGGCTGCGGGGTACGGACGGGGGTTTCCGGCGCCGTTCACCGGCCGGCGGGCTGATTCCTCCGGGGTGCGGGCAGCGTCGAGGGACCAAGGGATCGTGAAACCACGGGCCAGGGCGAAACGCCGCCGGCGCACGACGAGCCTCGCGGACCAGGGCCATGGTTGGGTTGGATGCTCTGACGCGCCTCATCTGGCATTGGGCATTCCCCTCCGTTGATCAGAGATTTCTTCCCTCTTCGCCAATATCGGAGATGTCCCGTTTCTCCATTGCAGCACCTCACCGGGCTTCGCTGGCGCGCTGATGCCCTTTTTTCCTTTTCTTCCGCGTCCTTTAGAAGCTCTCCCTTATCACCAGCCAGCTCCGCGCCAGCAATGTCTTTTGTTCCGCGCTGCAGGACTCGGCCATGCGAGCCAGTGAATAGAAGGCCCATCGCCTCAAGTCCGTGTCTTTGTCCTGAGTGAACGCGCGGACCCGAGGTTCGATGCTCGGATCCGGCAGGCAACAAAGGGTCTGCATTGCCCTGATTTTCGCCTCCGGTTCTCCCTCTTCCAGGAATCGCATCAGCACCGGCAGGGCTCGCATGTCGCCAATCTGGGCGAGGGCTCCGGCCCAAATTCCCCAGGGATCTGGCCCCGTGAGTTCTGCCCGTGCTTGCCCCATGACCTCCGCATCACCGATTCGACACAGAACATCCACTGCTGTCATCGCTATGAAGACGGTCCCTTCCGTTCTCCACATCTCTTTCAGAGTCTTGATGGCAGAAGCATCTCCGTGACGCGCGAGCGCAGCAGCAGCCGGGGCGCCAAACTCCGGATCCCCTGGCATACTCATCGCATGTCGCAGGAACCTCTCGGACGCCTCGGAGAGGAGTCCCCATGCGGCAAGCGTGTAGGCCGCAGCCAGGCGGTCAGCGAACGGACAGCGATCGTGTTGCAGAGGTTCCAGTAGGTTGCGGAGCTCAAGAAACGCGAAATCTGACAGATCCCCGACTATCGCGGGTCGGAAGCACCTAAACTCGTCCAGCAGCACCTCAACAACGCCGTGGAAATCAGTCGCCGCCTTCAGGATCAGGTCGTTGCGCATGGTCTTCGTCCTCTCGGAATGGCGGAGAACGGGACATCTCTAGTATTGCGATTGAGAAACCGTGACCGTCCTGCATGGCCCGTTTGGCGGCACGTGCGAAGGTGACCGCCGCGGTCTCGTCGACTCCCTGCGCCGGTGGTTATCCGGTTCGCCACCTTGAGACAAGGCAGTCCCATCGTCACTTCAACAGGCGGGACAGAATCCCCGCGACCTGGTCCAGGGCCGTGTCATCCGGCAGCACGATGCTCAGCCGCTGACGGCCCTGCTCGTCTCGTTCCACGCACTCGGCCAGCCGGCTCTTGATCTCTTCCGCGACGGCGGAGGATCGCTCGCTGATCGCCCGGTCGCCCAGCAGCTCGCCCAACAACGTGAAGCCGGCCACCACAAGCTGCCCCCCGGCGGCGGCGACTTTGTCGCGGCGGGCCAGCCGATCGGCCTCCTCCGCCCGCCGGACCTTCTCACTCTCATCCACGGGCGCGTAGGGCTTGCGACCCAGCAGCACCTCCAGCCGCCGCTTCAGTTCTTCCCCGCTGCCGGCCAGCCGAACGTCATTCACGTCGGAGTCCATGTCCAGAACGGCCAGAGCCAGGTCGTGCTTGAGCGCCAGCGTCCGCAACATTCCCTCCTCGATGGTCTGCTCCGTCACCAACAGGAAGACCTGCACCGGCCGGCTCTGGCCCATGCGATGCGCCCGGCCGATGCGCTGTTCCAGCACGGCCGGGTTCCAGGGCAGGTCCACGTTGACCACGGTGTTGGCCGCCTGAAGATTCAGCCCGGTGGCCCCGGCGTTCGTCATGAGAATGGCCCGGCAGCTCGCGTCCCGCTGAAAAGCATGCACAATCTGCTGCCGCTTCTTCTGCGGCACCGAACCGTCGAGCCGCACGAAACGGGCGCCGCGGCCGGACAGAAGCGGCTCGATCAAATCGAGCATGCTCGTCCATTCCGAGAAGATGATCATCTTGCGCTCGGCCTCGGCCAGCAGCCGCTCCAGCAGCCCGTCCAGGTGCTCCAGCTTGCTGGAATGCCCCGGTTTTCGCTTGTCCACCAGGGTCGTGCTGTCGGCCGCCATGCGGCAGACCAGCAATGCCTTGCGCAGCCGCAGCAGGTCCATCTCGCTGATGTACGGCTTTCTGACGATCTGCGAGACGATCCGCAGGCTCCCGTCGTGAATGTCACACTGCTCGCCGGTCGGCGTGATCCGTATGATCTCCGTCGACCGCGGCGGAAGCTCCTGCATCACCGAGGCACGGGTGCGGCGCAGCAGAATGGGAGAGAGCCGCCGTCGCAGTTCGTCCAGGTTGTTATACCCGAGAATCCGTCCGTCTTCGTCGGCAATGCGATAGCGATTCAGAAACCGGAACGCGGGGCCCAGCCGGCGGTCGTCCACAAACTGGGCGACGGAGTACAGTTCCTCCAGCCGGTTCTCCAGCGGCGTGCCGGACAGCACGAGGGCGAACGGCGATCTCAGGCCCTTGATGACCCGACTTGTCTGCGTTTCCCAGTTCTTGATCCGCTGGCCCTCGTCCAGCACAATCAGGTCCCAGCGAACCCGCTCGATGGCCCCAATGTCCCGCAACACCTGCTCATAGTTGCAGACCGTGAAGAAGCAATCGTTCTCGTACTGCCGGAGCCGCTCCCTGGCACTGCCGAGCACGACCTGGCAGCTCCGGTTCGAGAACCGCAGGATTTCGCCGCGCCATTGCGACTTCACCGACGCCGGGCAGACAATCAGCACCTTCGATATCCCGGCCTCCCGCGCCAGCAACTCCGCGGCGCCCACGCCCTGGATGGTCTTGCCCAGCCCCATGTCGTCGGCCAGGATGGCCCGCCCCGCCCCCACCGCGAACGCCACGCCGTCCAGCTGGTACGGCAGCAGTTCCATCTTCAGCAGTTCCTTCCGAAGCGGATGACGCCGGGGGTCCTTGCGGATCTCCGCCACCTTCGAGGCAATCCTCGCCGCAAACAGTTGGCGGTGGATGAGCTCCTCCGCGTCCGGGTAAACCGTGACCTCCAGCCCGATCGCCTCCAGCTTCCTCAGCCGGCCAACAAGGTCCGGCACGTCCTCGATCGGCCGGTCCCGGAGCGCCTGGATGATGCGCGCCACATCCGGCCGGACCTCCTCCGGCGCCAGCAGACGCAACTGCAGATCACTCCCGTACAGCACGTGAACGGCCAGACCCTGCTGCCGGTATCGGCGGCCCAGCACGCCGGCCGTGTATTTGGAACGGACGTACCGCTGCACCTTCAGAACGTGCTTGCACGTGCCGAGCGTGTTGACGCGAAAGTCAGGGCACGTGCAGTAAGACTCGCCGGGCTCCCACCCGCGCAGCGCCACGCGATGCGTCTTTCCAGAGAGCGCATTGGTCACCAGGTAGTCCGCCCACGGGCCGTTGCTCTCCACCGCGCGGATGCGCATCCGCTCCAGCCTGGCCCGCTCCCGCCGCTCTTCCAGGGCTCGCCGCACCAGTTCCGCCTCGCCCAGGCCTTCGACGGGCTCGCGCTCCGCGGGCGGCGCCGCCAGCCCCAGCGCGGTCTTCTCCTCCAGAATCAGGCCGAACGCCGCCCCGACGTGCTCACAGGCGGCCTGACACGACGTGCAGTTGAACAGCAGGCGGCCTCTCGACAACGCGGAAAGAGTCACCGTCACCACCGCGTTCGGCAACGTGAGTCGAAACAAATCGCCGCCCAGATAGACGCTTCCGGCAACGTCGATCTCATACTTGGCACCGGCGCGGATGAGCTGTTCGCCGTCTTTCCCCAGCAACCGGCACGCCTGAGTGTAACTTAGTCGCGACAGCCGATCCCGTAGCGTCAGCTCCCGCGGTTTCGAGTCCGCTTGCACCATGGTCTTCTCTCCTGCCAACCTCTACCGATTTCCGGCAAGCCGGCTTATGCCCGGGTCGGCTGAGCATCGAATGAACATCGCTCATCCGCTCGCGCCTGTCGTTCTCACGACGGCCAAGATAGCAGCATGAACCGGCAAGCGAAACCTTTCCTCCGACATCGCCACCCCACCGACCGGCCACGTCGCAAGGTCATCCGGCCACCATCGTCTCGAGAAAGGCTAAGCGTGATATCCTGCGCAAGAATCCTGGCAAGCATTGTTGCCGCCGCTGGTTGCGTGCGCAATTCACCGCACCCGTCTTCGCGCGGGCGCCGAAGAACCCGCCTCCTATCAGCGTAACCCACCGGAAGCGGGGGTGGACAAATCCGAAAACGGGACATCTGACATTGACATCTGAGCGAAAGCTGGCGGCGACTTGCGACGGATGAAGCGGTGGCGAGCAGGAACGGTTCGACGGGGGTGATTGATGGGCCGTCTACGGATGTGGCCGGAAGCACTGCTCAAGAGCAGTGGCACGCGACGGACGGGCACACCAAAGAGAACGGCCGGCCCCATGTTCGGGACCGGCCGGTGACATTCTGTCCAAAAGGCCGCTGCGGCTCGGATTCGCGCGCCCCCTAGGCCCGCCGATGCCGTCGAAGAGCGTACACAACCGGCGCGCCGCCCAGCAACAGCAGCAACGTGGACGGGTCGGGAACGTAAGACGGATTCGACGAAACCACGTCGAACGTCATCGGCTCCGCAGAAACCATGCTGGCCGACATCTCGCCGAGAGAATCCAGACCCAAAGCGGACAGCCGGGAGTCGGCCAGGCGGCGGTTCAACTCCTCCATCGCCTGGTACCGCCCGCTGAAGCTGGCAAAGATGTTCTCCGTGCCCAGAGACGTGAACAGCGGGTCAAACAGGACGGCCAGCATATCCGCAAAGATGTTGCCGGAAACGTCAATCGGCCCGATGTCGAAATCCATGAACTCCTCGCCGTCGGCGAACCGGCCATCCTGAATGATCTGCTCCCGCACGGAATACTCGAACTGGAAGTCATACCAGCCGAACGAATTCATGCTGCCCGTTGCGTTCAGCAGAAAGTTGCCGTTCACCTGCGTCGTCTGTCCGCCCACATCCGTGATCAGAGAGTACGTCAGCGGCCGATTGTTGGTGTTCAAGGATACGTCCAACACCTCCAGACCCCGCCCGCCCGTGCTGAACGTGAACTGGAGCGGCCCCGTCAGCGTCAGTTCCGTGGCGCCGAAATCCAGCGTCTCGTTGTTGAAGTTCCGCACCA
>CAZBFW010000148.1:0-8125 GCA_964491135.1 uncultured Phycisphaeraceae bacterium
GGCTTGCGGCGGATGAAGGGGGGCGGGCAAGATCGGTCCGACGGGGGTGATGGACAGGCCGTCTGTGAATGGGCCGGGACCACTGCTCAAGAAGCAGTGGCACACACGCACTGCCCATGCAGCAGTGGCACACACGCCTGCATTACTCCACCATGGACCAGGTGATTCGCGTGTCGGTGGGGATGGGTGTGCGGGCTCGTTTTCCGAGGAGGGCGGGGAGGGCACGCGGTTCCAGGCCGCCGGCGGGACGCTTGGCGGTCAGGCAGCCGGCGTCGAGAATTTCGCCGGCGGCGATGGGGCGGGCGGCGACGATGCTCTTGCGGGCGACCTGGCGGACTTCCCGCTCGCAATCACGCGGGGCGAGGTCGCCGGTCCCGAGCGCTGCTTCCGCGTCTCGTATCCGCTCGATGTACTCCGCGAGCAATCCCGGCTCCAGCGAGAGCGTCTGGTCCGGACCGGGCAGGCTGCTGTCCAGCGTGAAGTGTTTCTCGATGACGCACGCCCCGGCGGCGACGGCCAGCGCTCCGGTCTGGATGGCTTGCGTGTGGTCGCTGAAGCCAGTGGGCAGGCCGCAGCGGGCTTTCAGGTGCTGAATGCGTCTGAGGTTTGCCTGGTTCCACGGCGTGGGATAACTGCTGACGCAGTGAAGCAGAAGGAGTCGATCGGCGGCCCGGCACCCCTGGAGTGTCTGTACCGTCGCGTCCAGCTCTTCCGTGAGACTGGCGCCGGTGGAGAGGATGATCGGCAGGCCGGTCGCGGCAACCTCGTCGAGCAGTGGGAGGTTGTTCAGGTCGGTGGAGGCGATCTTGACTGCCCTGATGCCGAGGTCACGCAACATGTGCAGGTCGCGAATGCCGAACGGCGTGGCCAGAAACTCGATTCCGTCGCGGCGGCAGTGTCGGGCGAGCCGCTCGAGCGCATTGGGCGGCAGCTCCAGCGATTCCAGCATCGTCCGCTGTGAAGATGCGCCCGTGGCGCTCTTCTGGTAGCCGGCCGCGTCCGCGTCCGCGGTCGCCAGGTCCGCGGCCCGGAAGGCCTGGAACTTGACGGCGTCGGCACCGGCAGCCAGCGCGGCGTAGATCATCCGATGGGCGGCATCTTCGCTGCCGTTGTGGTTGACGCCGGCCTCGGCGATGACGTAGGCGCGTCGGCCCGGTCCCACCTCGGCCGAGCCGATCCGGACGGGTGCCGGTTCGGGTCGATCCGTCGAAGTGGTCGGTGGCAGCAGCGTGGGGTCGGGCATTGTGGTCTTCCGGTGCTCCGGCCGTCCGGAGCACCCATATATCGACGGTTTTGGCGTTCAGTCTGGAGGGTGGGTACCGGGCCGCCGGTGCTGGGGGGTGCCCCGTCCAGCCTGTTGGCGGGGTGGTTGGGGCCTTGCCCTGGGTGGGGTGGGGCGGCATGATGCCGAATGTGGCTTGCGGCGCCTGGCCGGTGGCGCGGCACCCGGTTGGGTCGACGCGACTGAGAATTTGAGAAAAAAGTCACGTGGCTTGATCCAGGTCAAGTCCGTCCTGCACGTCGTGGTTTACGCTGGCCTGGGTTTTCGACGCGTGGCTTTGGGGGGTTGTGCCGGCGCGGAGATGTCAGTCCGTGGATGGGGAGGGGGCGCAGAGTCCCACGCACGGGCACGACGACGGGTGGAGGCCTTGGATGGACCCACAGACAGCGGCATCCGACCGAATCCGGGCCGTGGCGGTTCCGGCGGTGCTGGTCGTTGTGGCCGCTCTACTTGGCGCCGGGCTTTGGCGGGTGCCGGAGGCGGTGCCTGCCGCCCGGCCCGTGCCCGGCTGGGCGATTGACCCGACGCCCATTCGACGGCCGGTGCTGAGGCCGGCGTATGAGGTGGCCGGCTTCTCGATGCGCTGCAGTGATTGCCACGACCTGTTCCCCTCGCCCGTTGAGACGGATCGGCCGCTGACGCAGCATACGGAAATCGTGCTGAAGCACGGGATCAACACCCGGTGCTTCAACTGTCATCACCCGATTCGCCGGGACTTTCTGGTCGACGATCGCGGTGGCGAGATTCCGTTTGACCAGCCGCCGCTGCTTTGTGCGAGGTGTCACGGGCCGACCTATCGCGACTGGCTCCATGGAGCGCACGGGCGGACAGACGGCTACTGGAACAAGCAGATGGGTCCGCAGGGACACCGCAAGTGCGTGGAATGCCACGATCCGCACGAGCCTCCGTTCCCGCCCATGCCTCCGGCCCCGGGGCCGCACACGTTGCGCATGGGTGAGCAGGGGGCTCCGCACGAACCCGAGGCCGTTCACAACCCGCTTCGCATATACCAGCAGGGCGCCGGGCGCGAGCCCGTTGCCGGTGCGGTGGCCGGGGAGGACGCTCATGAGTGACACGGATCCGGGATCCGAATCTCCCCGGCTGACGCGTCGCGGGTTTCTTCGCAAGGGGGCCGCGGCGGCGGCGGGTGGTGCGGCCGTGGCCGCGGCGCTGTCGCCGTTGCGCGACTTGGCGCCGGACGAGATCCCGACGATCGAGCGGCTTTTGCAGAAGCACTACAAGGAGATGACGCCCGCGGACAAGGAGCGGATCTTCGCCCGCATCGAGCGGGAGGTGAAGGCCCGGCACGGCGTCCAGACGAGGCTGACCGACCCGCCGCCGATGGACGGGGTGGAGTACGTGTACGCGTTGAACATCAGCCGTTGCATCGGCTGTCGCAAGTGCGTGCATGCGTGCGTGGCGGAGAACAACCAGTCCCGTGCGCCGGAGATCCAGTACATCCGCGTGCTGCAGATGCCCAAGGGCAGCCTGAACGTGGAGAGCTCCGACCATCACTACGACCCGCCGATTGTGCCGCAGGCGGACAGCTACTATATGCCCGTGCAGTGCCACCAGTGCGCCAAGCCGCCGTGCGTGAAGGTGTGCCCCACAGAGGCGACCTGGCAGGAGCCGGACGGCATTACCGTGGTGGATTACGACTGGTGCATCGGCTGCCGCTACTGCGAGGCGGCGTGTCCGTACTGGGCGCGGCGGTTCAACTTCACCGAGCCGGAGGTCCCCGAGGGGTCGCTGAATCCGGACATTTCGTATCTGTCGAACCGTCCGCGGCGCAAGGGCGTTGTCGAGAAGTGCACGTATTGCCTGCACCGCACGCGACGGGGTCGGATGCCCGCGTGCGTGGAGGTCTGCCCCACCGGCTCCCGGAAGTTCGGCAACGTGCTCGATCCGGAGAGCGAGGTGGCGTACATCCTGCGGCACAAGCGGATATTCGTGTTCAAGGAGGACGTCGGCACGGTGCCGCGGTTCTTCTATTACTTTGACGAGCGGGGCAGCCGGTACCATGAGCCGATCGCACCCGTGCAGCCGGGGGCCGACGCATGAGGCGATACCTCACGTTCGTCTGGGAGTGCGTTCGCCTGAGCTTCGTCGGCGACTGGCGGTACCATGCGTGGATGACGGTGCTGACCGTGGTGGCGCTGGCGGGGCTCTACGCATATTGCCACCAGTTCGCACACGGGCTGGTCACCACGGGCATGACGGACCAGGTGTCGTGGGGGCTGTACATCGCGAACTTCACGTACCTGGTGGGTTTGGCGGCCGCGGCGGCGATGCTGGTCATTCCCGTGTACGTGTATCGCAACATGCACCTGCACGACGTGGTGATCTTCGGCGAGCTGCTCGCGGTGGCCGTCATCATCATGTGCCTGCTCTTCGTGACGGTGGACCTGGGCCGTCCGGACCGCTTCCTGCATCTGTTGCGGCGGTTCAACTTTCCGATGTCCATGCTCACCTGGGACGTGATCGCGCTGAACGGGTACCTGCTGCTGAATCTGCACATTTGCGGCTACCTGCTGTACAGCGCCTACTGCGGGCGGAAACCGTCTCCGATCTTCTATGTGCCGTTCGTGTTCGTGGCCATCGTGTGGGCGGTGAGCATCCACACGGTGACGGCGTTTCTGTACGTGGGGCTGGGCGGCCGGCCGTTCTGGAACTCGGCCATCATCGCGCCGCGTTTTCTGGCCAGCGCGTTTGCCGCCGGGCCGGCGTTCATCATCCTCACGCTGCAGATCGTGCGGCGGTACACGAACCACCGGGTCAGCGACGACGCCCTGATGACGCTCCGCCGCATCGTGCAGGTGGCGATGATCATCAACCTGTTTCTGCTCGGCTGCGAGGTTTTCACGGAGTTCTACACGGATTCGACGCACGTGGCCTCGGCCCGGTACCTCTATTTCGGGCTGCACGGGCGGCACGCGCTGGTTCCGTGGATCTGGACGGCCATCGCCTTCAATCTGGTCGCGACGCTGCTGTTGGTGCTTCCGGCGTCTCGGGGGCTGCGCTGGCTGAACGTGGCCGGCGTGCTGGCGATTGTGGCCATCTGGATCGAGAAGGGCATGGGGCTGATCGTCCCGGCGTTTGTGCCGACCCCGCTGGGTGAGGTCGTCGAATACCGCCCGACCGGCCACGAGATCATGGTCTGTCTGGGCATCTGGGCGTTCGGCCTGCTGCTGTACACGATCTTCGTGCGGATTTCCGTGCCCGTGCTGGCGGGCGACGTGAGCTTTGCCAGGCGGCATGGAAAGGCGGCGACGTGACGGGCGAAGCGGCGCTTGCCCGCAGGGGAAACTGCGATGGAAACAACAAGAGGCGGAATCATGAAACACACGATTGTCGGAGCCTGGGTTTTGGCCGTCGTTTTCTTGTGCGGCGCGGGTCCGGCCGCCGGTCAGACGTGGGGCCTCGCGGAGATGTCCAAGGAGAGCCAGGCCTGCGTGGACTGCCACAAGATGGAGGACCCGGCCGTCTATCAGCAGTGGGGCTCCAGCAAGCATTTCCGCGCCAACATCTCCTGCTATGAGTGCCACGCGGCCCGGGAGGACGACCCCGACGCGTTCCGGCACGAAGGCCAGTGGATCGCCACCATCGTTTCGCCCAAGGACTGCGCCCGCTGCCACGTGAAGGAAACGACGGAGTTCGGCGCGTCGCACCACTCCAAGGGCGCCCGCATTCTGGGCTCGCTCGACAACACGCTGGCGGAGATTGTCGAAGGCAATCGCGGCATGGTGACGCCGGCGTTCCAGCAGGGCGTGGCCGCCTCTGCGGTGCTGGGCTGCTGGCAGTGTCACGGGTCCGAGGTCAAGGTGCTGCCGGGCGGCAAGCTCGATCCGGCCACCTGGCCCAACACGGGGATTGGCCGGATCAACCCGGATGGGTCGGAGGGCTCCTGCACCGCCTGCCACAGCCGGCACGCCTTCTCCGCCGAGCAGGCCCGCAACCCGGACAACTGCGGCAAGTGCCACATGGGCCCGGACCATCCGCAGATGGAGATCTACTATGAGTCCAAGCACGGTATCGCGTTCCGCGCGTACAAGGAACGGCTGAACCTGGACTCGCCGAAGTGGATCGTGGGCGAGGACTACAGCCACGCCCCCACCTGCGCCACGTGCCACATGAGCGCCACCCGCAACCAGCCGGTCTCGCACGACGTCGGGCTTCGCATCAGTTGGAACAACCGGCCGGCCGTTTCCATCCGGCCCGAGGAATCGGACGCGAAGATGGGTCTGCCCGGTGCCGCGGTGAACTGGCAGACCCGGCGGGCGTCCATGAAGGACGTGTGCCTTAACTGCCACGAGCCGCAATGGGTGGACAATTTCTACGTTCAGTACGACAGCCTGATCGAGCTGTACCACGCAAAGTTCGCCAGGCCGGGATTGGAGCTGTATGCCCTGACGAAGCCGCTTCTGCGGCCGGCGGAGTTCTCGAACCCGATCGACTTCACGTGGTACGAGATCTGGCACCACGAAGGCCGTCGCGCCCGGCACGGGGCCTCCATGATGGGCCCGGACTACACGCACTGGCACGGCACGTACGAGGTGGCCAAGCATTTCTATTCGGAGTATGTCCCGGAACTGCAGGAGTTGATCGAACACGGCCGGCGATCTGAGGACGCGGGCAAGAAGGCCGCGGCCGAGGCGCTGGCCGCCAAGCTCGACGAGGTGCTGAACTCGCAGGACCATCAGTGGTACCTCAACCGCATGGACCCGGCGGAAAAGGAACGCCGCGACAAGCAGCGCGAGGAATTCCAGAAGCGCTACGGCCAATAGCCGTGTGGATGAGGCGACCGGGATGAGTGCCATGGCGTGACGCTGTGAATGCGTGTGGTGTGTTACGTTAATTGTGAATCCTCGTTCACCACATAGAACTGCGCGGGCCGGCGCGAGGATAGACCGGCCTTCTCGTCGTGGGACCGTCCCGGCGCGCCGGGATCCAGCCGGTCTCTTGGGATCACGGTGGCCGTCCCCGCACACAGAGCGAGCAGGCCGGTGAACGGGCCTGGAGATGCGCCGTCGCCCCGGCGGTTCGGTTTGTTCGCAGCAGAGATGCCCGTGTCTCTCGCGGGCCGGGCCGAATCCGACCCCGGCGGGGTCGGGGGCGTTGGCCACGGGTGGAGTTGCGATGCGAATCGCAGCGGAACCCGTGGATGGAGGCGTCCTCCTACTCGTATCCCGCCCCCGGATGGGGGCGGCGGAGAAGGCGCGAGGGCAATGCACGGCACGAGCAGAAGACTCTGAAGACCCATAGACCGGCTGGAATCCCGGCGCGCCGGGACGGTCCCACAAACGGGAGGGCGGCGCGCGAATTCTCTGAGCCATGCGCACGCGCCGCATCCGCGGGGATTCCTGCAACGAACCTTCGATCCTGCTGGTCAGATGGTGCGACGGGACGGAGTCGCTGCTGGAGGGCGTGGGCAGCTTTCCCAGGAAGCAGCGGAGTATGCTCAGCCAGCGACGGTCAACCGCTGTCTGGTTGATTGCCCGTTTCAACGGGCATTCCCGCCGCAGGCGGGCGGATAGGCCAGCCCTTGCAGGGCTGGTTGGCGGGGGCAATCATTACCTTCCCCTCTCCGAATCGTAGCCCGTTTCAACGGGCTTCCGCTGTTCTGATCCAGGCCGAGGCGGATAGTGAGAAGAGAAAAGCCCGTTGAAACGGGCTCATCTGGGATGGGAACATAGAAATCGTCGTCCGGCAACCAGTCCTCAAAGGACTGGCCTGAAGCCCGCCTGCGGCGGGAAAGCCCCGTGAACGGGGCTGACACCGCGGGGCAGATCGGTCTCCAGCAACGACACCGTGTCGTATCGACGCTGATGCAGCGGGCGGGTCGTTCAACAACAACGACACAGGATCCGCAGGCGATTGTTGCCGACCTTGCGTTCGTGCGCGATGATGTCCCTGTTTTGCCCGGTTTGGCTGCCTCGATGATGCAGGGCGCGGGCTGCGCCCGAAAGCCAAGGCACGAAGGCACGAAGGCACGGAGGCACGAAGGTATGGCGCGGGCTGCGCCCGCAAGCCGAGAAACGAATCCCGACTGGTCGGGACGGCGCGCCGGGCCAGGCTCCGCCACGAAGCGACGAAGGAGGAAGAGCTTGCGCCGGTGCCTTCGTGGGAATCTGCGCGGACCGGGAAGGAATCGCACGTCTGCAATATGGAGAGCGGAAGGCATGGTCAGGCTTTGGTGGGTCGCGGGAGTTGCGAGCGGGCTTGTGGCCGTTGGTGGGTGCGTGCAAGCCCGCGGCGTTTCGGCGGAACCGACGCGGTCGGGCGATCGATCGGGCTATCCGGCGCATTGGTGGGCGAGCGTTCCGGAATCCGAGGCGGCGTCGTGGGAGATACTTCCGCAGGCGGCCGGGCCGGGCGAGGTGATCCTGTCCAAACGCAACGAGCTCGGGCTGCTCTCCAATTTTGCCGAGACGCCGTTCGTGTTTCACGGCCGGCGCTACCGGAGCCTCGAGGGTTTCTGGCAGATGATGAAGTACCCCGAGGGCCCGGACGACCCGCGGGCGAGCGCTCCGGGGATTACGTGGAAACACACGCGCGAGGAAGTTTCGCAGATGGTCGGCTTTGCGGCCAAGGCGGCCGGCGACCTGGGCAGCGAGAACATGAAGGCGATGGGGATCGACTGGGTGACGTTCGAGGGGCGGCGCATGACGTACCGCACCCCGGAGAAAGGCGAGCATTACGCGCTGATCGTGAAGGCGACGCGGGAGAAGGTCCGGCAGGACCCGCGGGTGCGCGAGGTGCTGCTCTCGACCGGCGACCTCGTGTTACGCCCCGACCATCATCAGGCCCCGGACGTCCCGCCGGCGTGGCGTTATTTCGACATCC
>CAZBFW010000149.1:0-8041 GCA_964491135.1 uncultured Phycisphaeraceae bacterium
CCGTCTGCGGGTCTTCGCCCAGTTGGTGATCGCCCTTGACGGCCGTATCGAGCAGGCCCAGAACCTTCTCGACCGTCAGTTCGTCCGGGGCCAGGTCCGGCGGGATGCTGGTGCGCAAGTCCATCTTGCCGACCTGCACGTACGGTCCGTAGCGTCCCACGCGCACCACGACCGGCTCACCGCCGGCCGTGTGTCCGATCACCGTCTGGGACACCTGCCGCGGGTCGATGTCTTCCACGCTCGAGCCGATCAGGGCCTTCAGGCCCACGTCCGCCGGGTCGACCTCTCCCCCTCCGTTGCCGTTGGGCTCGCCGAAGTAAAAATCGTGAAGCCAGGGCACCGCCTCACGCTCGCCGCTGGCGATCGCATCCAGGTCCGCCTCCATGCGTGCCGTGAAGTCGTAATCCACGAGCGCCGCCAGGTGACGTTCCAAAAGGTTCACCACGGCGAAGGCGGTGAACGTCGGGATCAATGCCGTTCCGCGCCGCCAGACGTAGCCCCGGTCCTGAATCGTCTGCAGGATCGACGCGTAGGTCGACGGACGCCCGATCCCCCGCTCCTCCAGCTCCTGGATAAGGCTGGCCTCCGTGTACCGAGCCGGCGGCACCGTGGAGTGCGACAGCGGATCCACGGACAATGGATCCAGCCGGTCCCCTTTCCGCAGCGGCGGCAGTATCCTCTCCTGATCGCCCAGTTCGGCCTCGGGATCGTCCGACCCCTCCACGTACGCCCGCAGGAAGCCGGCGAACGTGATGACCTTGCCCGACGTGCTGAACAACGCCTGGCCGCAGGGCCCGCCGTCCGCCGCCACGCGAACGGTGGTTCTCATCCCGGTCGCGTCCTTCATCTGGCTGGCGACCGTGCGTTTCCAGATCAGCTCATACAGACGAAAGGCATCCGGATCCAGCTCGCCCTCCAGGCTCTTGGGCACACGGAAGGTCTCGCCGGCAGGCCGAATCGCCTCGTGCGCTTCCTGCGCGTTCTTGACCTTGCGGGTGTACTTGCGCGGCGCGTCCGGGAGATACTCCTTCCCGTACAGCTCGGTGATCTGCCCTCGGGCGGCCTGCAGCGCCTGCGTTGACAGGTGCGTCGAGTCGGTACGCATGTACGTAATGTAGCCGTCCTCGTACAGGCTTTGGGCCAGCCGCATCGTGCGCTGCGCACCGAAGCGCAGCTTGCGTCCCGCTTCCTGTTGTAGCGTCGACGTGATGAACGGGGCCGGCGGACGATTGGTGAACGGCTTCTCCGTAACCTCGCTCACGGCGAACACGGCGGCCCGCAGCCGATCCGCCAGGGCACGGGCATCCGCCTCGCCGATCTGCACGGCGTCCGTCCCGGACTTCAACCGGCCCGACGCCTCGTCGAAGTCCTTGCCGGAGGCGACCCGCCGGCCGTCCAATTCCACCAGCCGGGCGGTCAGCGTCTCCGACGCGGCCTTCTGCGACTTCAGCCTCGCTTCCAGGTCGCAGTAATCGGCTCGTACAAACCGGATCCGCGCCCGCTCTCGCTCCACGACCAGGCGCGTCGCGACCGACTGCACGCGGCCGGCCGACAGCTTCGGTCCGATCTTGCGCCACAGGACCGGCGAAACCTCGTAGCCGAAGAGGCGGTCCAGGATCCGCCGGGCCTCCTGCGCGTTCACCAGTCGCTCGTCGATGTCGCGCGTGTGCCGGACCGCGTTGGTGATCGCCGCCCGGGTAATCTCATCAAAGACCATCCGGCGAACCGGCACCTTCGGCCGAAGCACCTCACGCAGATGCCAGGCGATGGCCTCGCCCTCGCGGTCCTCGTCCGTGGCCAGGTACAGGACGGAGGCGCTTCCCAGAGCCTTTTTGAGCTTGGCTACCTGGGCCCGCTTGTCCCTGGGAACGATGTAGAGGGGCGTAAAGTTCTCGTTCACGTTGACCCCCAGCCGGGCCCACGGCTCCGACTTGATCTCGGGGGGGATCTCCGCCGCCGTCGAGGGCAGGTCGCGGATATGGCCGATCGACGATTCCACCTGGTAACCGGCCCCCAGATGCTTCGAGATGGTCCGGGCCTTTGCCGGGGATTCGACGATAACCAGTTTGGTTTCAGAATGTTGTGGTTTCTTCACCACCCCGTCTTCCCTTGCCCTGGCTGCCGTCCACCTGCCAGAGGTTTGACCCTGCCCTATATCGACCGGCACCGCTGAAAGCTCCACCGGCCTGGCTTTATAGGTCCGCCCGCCAGTTCGCTGGGCGGGGCGTGTAGCACGAAACCCCATCCCTGTCAAACCGGTCCTCCGGCCCCGGCGTAGCGACGCGATGGAAATTCGGGTTGCTTTTGCGGCGCGGGCCGCTATAGTGTCCCAGTTTCTACATCCGTCGCCAAGTGGCGATCCATAAAGGAATTACGTCACCATGATGAAGTTCTTTCGCAAGCACAACAAGAAACTCCTCGCCATCTTCATGGCGCTGTTGCTGGTCGTCTGGCTCGGGGGCGCCGCCCTGACCAACCTGATCACACCCGATCAGTCGGGACAAGTGCTGGCCATCAGCCGATTCGGCAAGATCCGCTATGCGGATCAGCGGCTCGCAATGGCCAAGACGGAGCGCCTCACCCAGCTCCGCATCCACTGGGAGACGCTAAATGAACCCATGTGGCCGGCGGAGCAGCCGCTCTCCATCATGGATTGGATCCTGCTGACGCGAGAAGCGGAGGAAATGGGCCTGCAGCTCAAAGGCGACGAGCTGGACACGGCCATCAACACGGTGCTTCGCGCGATTTTCCCAGGTAGCGCGCGACCGCTGGACGAGATACAGCGGCTGGCCAACCAGCAGGACATTCACGTCGATGAGTATCGTACGGCCCTCGCCGACTTTCTGGCCATCCGGCAGTTGCTGTTCACGGTGACGCGCGCATCCGTCCCCAGCGAGGCGGAAGTCCGGATCGCAATGCGGGATCTTCTGGAGAGAGTGACGATCGACGCCGTCTGCCTGCGGGCACTGTCCTTCATCGACCCGGAGCAGTCCTTCACGGACGAGCAGATCCGCCAGCAGTTTGAGACGTATAAAGACTCCACGCCGGAGCCCGGCTCGCTCACCTTCGGCTACTTCCAGCCCCCGCGGGTGAAAGTGGAGTACGTGCGCATCAATCAGCAGGCCGTCGAGGACAACCTCCGCATGACCGAGGAGGAAGTGGACCAGCGGGCTCGCGACTTCTGGCGGGCGAGTCGCACGGACGACGTCTTCAAACGCCCGCTCGCCACCACGCAACCGACCACGGCGCCCACGACCGAGCCGGCCGTCGAGTACTTCGAGACGTACGCCCAGGCAAAAGAAGCCGCCCATCGCGCCGTCCGACACGCACGGGCCGCCGAGATCACCGAGAACCTCACCTCGTGGCTCTCCCGGCGGTTCGCGACAACGTTCGACGACGCCCTGGAGGGGCCGGACAAATACCGCATCGCGCCGGAGCACACCAGGACGCCGGCGTACGTCATGCAGACGCTTGAGGCCGTGCCGCCCGATCTGCGCTATCCGATGGCGGTGGAGGCGAACACGACAGACTGGTTCGACGCCGAAAGCGCCGCCCGCCTGCCGAGCATCGGAACGGCGTTCTTCCTGACGCTGGACGAACGACCGGTCCACCTGTCTGATCTGGCGTTCACCGTGCAGGGACTGGCCGATTACCCCGCGGAGGCAAGCGGCGAAATCCGCGAGCTGTACACGTCGCAGTATCAGTTTCACCCGCGCGCCCTGCGGGACACCGAAGGCAACCGATACCTCTTCCGAGTGGTGGAGGTCACACCCGCGCATGCACCGGAGTCGCCCGACGTCGTGCGAGACCAGATCGTCGAGGACCTGCGCCGCAAGGCGGCGTTCGAGGCGGCCAAGGCTGCACTCGAGGGCCTCAAGGCAAAAGCCAAAGCCGAAGGACTCGCCGCCGCGTGGGAACAGGCACAGGAACTGAAGGAGCGCATCAAGGACCCCGGGGAGGGCGTCAGCTCGTTCGAGGGGTTCTTCCCGGACGTTGCCTTCGCCCACCGCAGTTGGCAGGCACCGCCGGACGCGGACCGGATGAACGTGCCCTCGCTCGGACTGGTCAGCACCGGGTTCGTCGCGGAGTGCTTTGCCCTGGGCGAAACGCAGGGTGATGAACCGAAGCTGGCGGTCATCGAGCAGCCGGACGACGCCCGCGTCATCCTTGTCCAGTGGAAGCGGACGGACCCCATGGTAGACACCATGTACGGTGCGATCCGGTCCAGTGTCGGTCAAAGCATTCAAAGAATGCGGGCGATGGAGATCCAGCGCGATTGGCTCGATCCGCAAATGATCAAGGCACGCAACCGACTGGAAGCCCCGCGTCAGGAACGAGCGAAAGAGAGACCCGATGTTGCCCCGGTCCAGCCGGATGACACCGTGGAGATGTAGCGAACGCCGGCCGAAGCTCCGCTTCCCGGGATAAACCCGAGGGATCAAGGGATCAAAGGGACCGAGGGACCAGGGGGCCACGGGATCGAGGGGGCGAGGATTAGCGCGGGACGCAGGGGATTCGGACGTTTGTAGCGCGGCGGCGCCGGGGCCTCGTCCACGCACGACCCCGAGGCACGCCGCTCAGACCTCCAGACGCTGGAGATGACGAGCGCCGACGGCCATGGCGATCGCGCCGACGGCCACGGCAAACAGCATCACCGCCGCCGTCACTTGAAGCGTCGTTTCCTGCACGGTCGGGGCTTCCGGCGCGATCCCCGCCTTCACGGCCGCAAAACCCATCCCGGTCAGCACGCATACGATCAGACCCACGGTGGCGATGAGATTCACCGTACCCCCGAAACCGTTGGCGATCCGCGTGGGGTTCCGCTCGCCGAACATCGGCATTCTTGCGCCCAGACCCACGGCCAGTCCGCACACGCCCACGCACACCGCAAACGTCACCGTCAGGTATACGGCCGTCCAGGCCGCGGGCATCCGGAGAATGAAGGCGGCCAGACCCATCGTTCCGACGGCTACCGTGGTGCTGACCGTCATGGCAAATGCGAATTTCGCAAGCAGAATCCGCCCTCGGGAGATCGGCAGCAGACCGATCAGCCACAGTTGATGGCCCTCCAGCGACACGAGCGGAAACACGAACCGCGTGGTGAACGTGGCCAGAATGAAGCTCACGGCACTGAGGTTCAAGAAGGGCACGAGCAGGGACAGCCGCTCGGTCACCAGTTCAATCTGAAACCGCGGCATGTTCAACAGGTACAGTCCCATCAGGCCGAACAGAATGCCGAGCTGGCTCCACTGCATGGGATCCCGCAGGAACGTGCGGAAGTCCTTCACGGCAATCAATCGGAGGGGCTTGGGAAGGTAGAAAAACATCACACCGGCCACGCCGCCGGCGACCTTGGCGGCCGCCCGCCCGGGACGCCCGCGGGAACTGGTCGCCCGATCATAAGCCCCCATCAGGCCCCGGGACACGATGCGAACCGCCAACAGGCTCAGGAACAGAGCGTTGGCCAGCACGACCAGCATGTATCGCAGCGCCTCGCCCGGCCGCCCGTTCATGGCCTCTTCGATCCCCATGCTCACCCAGGCGTTCGGCAGCAGCACGGATTGCACGAACTCCATCTTCTGAAAGAAGCCCTTGAGCCACACCGTGGTGTCGGTCTCGCCCAGTTGAACGGCTCGCAGCCCCAAAACGGCCGCAATCACGATGATCGCGATTCCGGCCGCCAGGAGCCCGTGTCGCACGGTACGGGGCACGTAGCGGGCAATCAGCCAGGCCGCGATCAGGCCCAGGGCGCCGGGGATGGGCACGAAAGCAAGGAACAGGCCCAGAAAGAGCCCGCAGAAAGCACCGGTGCTCTGCGTCGACTGCATGTTCGCAATGGCGAGCATGAGCGGCAGGCCGAGCAGGAAGAAGGACCAGCTCGAGAACAGCAGCGTTTCCAGATACTTGACGAGGACCAGGGCCTTCGGAGGCACGGGGGCCGCCAGCAGATACGCGGTTTCGTTCCGCGCAAACAGGGCCGTGTAGGCGATGATGGCGTTGGAGAACGTCAGCAGCAGCAACATCGCCACAAAGAAGAAATTGAACACCATGGGCACCGCCACCGCCCCTTCCAGCGGCGTGCGATCGAGGTAATCGAATACGGCCCAGAACAGGAAGTACAGCCCCGCCCAGATGAGCAGGAGAAAGAGAACGGTAGACGCGATGCGAATCGGCGAGGCCTGCAGAGCCTCGATCACCCGGTTGCGCAGGGCGACCCGCTTGGCCCCCAGCAGCAGGCCCACCCCGGGGGGCAGCCAGCCGGCCTGATCAAGCGTGCTGTTCATCTCCCTCCTCCGTCAACCGCAAGAACACGTCCTCCAGCGTGGCGCTGCCGGCCGCCCGCTGCTTCAATTCCTGAATCGTTCCCACGGTCAGCAGACGCCCGTGATCGATGATGCCGATGCGGTCGGCCACAGCTTCCGCCACCTCCAGTGTGTGCGTGCTCATGAACACGGTCCGCCCCTCCCGGGCCCGCCGGACAAACAGGTCCTTCACCGTCCGAACCGTGCGCGGGTCCAGGCCCACCATCGGCTCGTCCACCACCAGGATGTCCGGATCGTGCAACAGCGCCGCCGCCAGCACCAGCCGCTGTTTCATGCCGTGGCTGAAACTGTCGGTCATCTGGTCGATAAACGAGCCGAGCACAAGCTGGGCGCTGAGCTCCGCCATGCGCTCGTCTCGCTCTGCCCGCGAGAGCCCGTACATCTCGGCCACGAAACAGAGAAACTCCCGTGCCGTAAGCTTGTCATACAGGAACGGCTGGTCGGGGACGTAGGCGAGCAGGGCCTTGGCTGCCAGTCCGTCAGAACCCATCGGATGTCCGCAGACGCGCACCTCGCCCTGGTGGGGTCGCAGAAGCCCGCAGATCATCTTGATTGTGGTGGTCTTGCCGGCGCCGTTCGGGCCGAGAAAGGCGAACAACTCGCCCCGCGGGATGGTCAGGCTGAGGTTGTCCACGGCCACCTTGCGGCCGAACCTCTTGGTCACAGTTGTGATTTCGATCGCGGGTTCCATTTGGCTCGATCCGTTCCTCAAGGCCGCCGGCTCACTGACTCAGGGGCTGCCCGGGACTTCGTCGCCGACCGGAGCCAGGCGCGGCCGCGCCGCCGATTTCGCCCTCTCGAACGCACGGGCGTCGAAGCGCTCCGTCCGAATCACGATGGTGCCCCCCACCGGCAACTGGGTCTCCTGTCGGTACACCGTCCCGTCCGGACCGACAAGGGCCGTCGCATGCGGGGACTCCACCACAAAGCAGTCCACGATGCCGTCATCGGTCTCCCATCGCTGCTTCCCGGTGACCCGGACGACCATCGGCATGAACCGTCGTCCGTGTCCAAAGATCGTCGAAAAGGGGTTGAAGACCTGCATCTTCCAGGTCTGGCCCACCTCCAGTTTCGGCATGTCGGAGAAGGGCTTGAAAAGGTCTCCGACCATGCCGGCATCCGTGTCGCTGATCTTGAACGACTGGTTCATCGGACCGGCCTTCAGCACAAACGCCACCTGCGTTCCGAAACGCTCCGCCTTGAGCGTCAGACCCAGGCCCGTGACCGCCACCTCGACCGTCATCTCATCCAGCCGGCCCTGGTCGTCGAATTGCGTATCCAACTCCACCCGGGCCGGCGAAATCGGCGGAAAATGGTCGACCACGATCAGGTCCTGCCGCCCGATCGTCTCCCCGGACTTGCGGTATACGGTCCAGATGTTGCCGATGGGCCTGCCCGCCTTGTCCTCAATGGCGGCCTGTTGCCGCATCCGGCTCTCCGTCAACCATTCCGGCGTGATGGACCGGGGCGGGTCCTGGGCCAGCCACAGGGGCCGTACGTCGTGCCAGACCAGCCAGGACATGGCCCCGAGCCAGAAGAGGATGATGACCGGACCCCAAAGGCGATTCACCATGATCGTGACCCCACGGTCCCCGGGGCCGTCCCGGGGAGCGACACCGATTTTATGAGTACCGAAATCCCGGGGTCAATCCGGGCGCGACTTCCGCTATACTCTCCGCCGACGGAACGGATGCAATGCCACGAAAGCGGAAGAAGAG
>CAZBFW010000150.1:0-6267 GCA_964491135.1 uncultured Phycisphaeraceae bacterium
CGGGCGTGCGGGCCACGCCGGGCGCGTCGGCGATCAGCCGCGTTTCCTCACGGGACAGGCCGCTGGTCATCTCGCTGTCCGCGCCTTCGCGCAGCACGATCGCCAGGTCCGCCGGCCCCGAGACGGCCATGGCCGCCCGGAACCCCTCCGCGATGGAGAGCACGCCCACCAGCACCGCGACCACGCCGGCGATGCCGACCGCCGCCGTGATGGCGGCCCCCTTGCGCTGGGGGATCGTGCGCACGTTGAAAAACGTCACGGAGCCGACCTGGGAAAGCCAGTTGATCACACGTGTCTCCTCAAGGCCACGGCGATCTGCAGCCGCCGCGCCTGCAACGCCGGCAGAATCCCCGCCGCCAGGCCCAGGGCCAGCACAATGGCCGTACCGATGACGATGTCCCGGTGAGGCAGAGAGAAGACCGGCAGCATGGACGGCACAGGGCTGCCGCGGGCGGTTACCAGCCAGGCCAGCCCCAGGCCGGCCAGGCCCCCGACGGCGGCGATCAGGCACGATTCGGCCAGCACGAGTCCGAGCACGAGATTGTCACTGAAGCCCAGTGCCTTGAGCACGCCCAGCTCCTCCGCGCGCTCGCGTACGGCCTGGGCCATCGTGTTGCCGGCCACCAGCAGGATGGTGAAGAACACGGCGCTGAGGATCGCGATCAGGATGGTGCCGATGCTGCCGATCTGCTGAATGAACGCCTGGGCGAACGCGCCCTCCGGCTCGGCCTTGGTCTCGTAGGGCGAGTTGGCGAACTCCGCGTCGATCGCCTTGGCCACCTCCACGGCGCGGTCCGGATCGTGCACGCGGACCATGTACCAGCCGACCGTTCCTTTCTCGTACGTGCGTCCTTCATCGAAATAATCGTACCGGAAGAAGAAGCCGGACGTGTCGGTGTTCTTGTTGGCGCCATCGTAGATGCCCACGATGTCGAACGTCCAGGCTTCCTCCCCTTCGCGCGGCCAGATGGGCGTGGTGAGCGGCACCCGGTCGCCAATTTCCCACCCGAATCGATCGGCCAGGGCGCGCCCCACGACCGCACCGGTGCGCGTTTTCAGCCACGCCTCCCGCTGGTCCGGGGGAACCTGGTACTCCGGAAACAGCTCCAGGAACGGCTCCGGATCAGTGGGGAAGCTGCCGAAGAAGTTTTTCGGTTCGTTCCGGTAGACGCCGTTGAACCAGGTGAAGTGCACGGCCCGGTCCACGCCGGGAATCTGCTCCATGCGCTTGCCGTACGTTTGCGGGAGCAGCATGATGAGCGACACTTTGTGACGCACGACCAGGCGGTCCGCGCCGGCCATCTCGATGCCGGCCGTGAACGCCTGTTTGAGGGCACAGAGCAGGCCGAACAGAAGAAAGGCCACGCAGATCGAGAGAATCGTCAAGGAGGTGCGCAGCTTCCGGCGCTTCAGGTTGCTCCAGACGAGAGAAAGATACCTCATTCCGGCTTCTCCTCGAAAAGCTGGCCCTTGTCGAGGTGGACGGTTCGGGTCGCTCGCGCGGAGGCGTGCGGATCGTGCGTGACCATGACGATCGTTTTGCCGTGCTCGCGATTGAGTGCCGCAAGCAGGTCCAGGATTTCATCGCCGGATTTGCGGTCCAGGTCGCCGGTGGGCTCGTCGCAGAGCAGCAGCGTGGGGTCCGTGACGATGGCCCGGGCCAGGCCGGTGCGCTGCTGTTCCCCGCCCGACAGCGTGGACGGATAGTGACGGGCCCGGTGAGCCAGGCCCACGATCTCCAGCGCGGCGGCCACGTGCCTGCGCCGGTCCACCTTGGGCAGGTGCGTCAGCAGCAGCGGCAGTTCCACGTTCCGCTCCGCGGTCAGCACGGGAAGGAGGTTGTAGAACTGGAACACGAACCCCACGTGCCGGGCCCGCCACGCGGGCAGCTGCCGGTTGGACATCTGATCGACGCGGTCGCTTCCGACCGTTATCGTTCCGCTCGTCACGCGATCCAAGCCGCCGATGAGGTTCAGCAGCGTCGTCTTGCCGGAGCCGGACGGGCCCATCAGGGCCAGGAACTCGCCGTTGCGCACCTGGAGATTCAGGCCGGACAGGACGTGGATCTCCTCCGACCCGCGTCGGAAAGTCCGTGCCACGTTGTCCACGTGTACCAGAACGTTGTTGCCGATGGTCACGGCGCTTCCTCCTTCACTCGCATGCCCTCGGCCAGATGGCCGGGGCCGTCCACGATCACCCGCTCTCCCCCGCGGACCCCGGCGGCGATCGTCACCTCGTCGCCTCGTGTCTCGCCGATGGTCACCGCTCGCCGTTCGACGCGGCCGTCGCGGACGACCCATACGATGTCCTGCCCGTCGTCCTGCGCGAGGGCGGCCTTGGGCAGGGTCGGGCTTTGAGGGGCCGCGGTCTCCTCCTCGCCCGCGCTCTGAAACGCCACCTTCACGCTCATGTCGGGGAGAATGCGCGAGTCGGGCCCCTCGAAGCCCACTCGCACCTTCACCGTGGCTTTCTGCCGGTCGGCGGTGGGGATGATGGCAATGACGCGGGCCGGAATTCGCCAGTCGGGGTAGGAATCGAGCGTGGCCACCACCGGTTGGCCGGCTTCGACCCGATTGATGTAGCTCTCGCTCACGTCCACCTCGATCTCCAGCGAGCTCATGTCCACGATGGTGCAGATGCCGGTGCGGGTAAAGCCGCCCACCGACATGGGGGAGATCATCTCGCCCGGCTGGGCGTTCTTGGTCGTGACGATCCCGGCGAACGGGGCGCGAATGATGGTGTCATCGAGTTGCTGTTCCCAGAGGGCCACTTCGCGTTCGGCCACTTCCACGTCGGCGGCTTGCCGTTCCAGCCGCGCTTTGAGCGCCTTCGCTTCCGTTTCGGTCCGGTCCAGCTCGACGGGACTGGCCGAATGCGTCTGCACCAGCCCGGAAATGCGACGGACTTCGCGCTCCCAGTGTTCCAGGTTGGCCTGGGTCTCACCCAGAGCTTTGCGGGCCGAATCGAGCTGCGCCTTCGCCAGGTGAAGGCTCTTCTCCACGTTGGACGAATCGATCCGGGCCAGCACCTGGTCGGCCTCCACCTGCATCCCTTCTTCGACGAGGACTTCCACGACCTTGCCGGTGACCTTGGAAGACACGGTGGCCTCGCGTCGCGCCGTCACGTAGCCGGACGCATTCAACAGCGTTCGATTACCGGTGGACGTCACTTCCTGAACCGCCACCGTGCGGACGACCACTGCGGGTTCTCGGCTGAACCACCATCCCAGCCCGGCCGTCGTCGCGATTCCGATCAACGGGAGCACGAGCCACGCGGCGCGCGGTCGGCGGTGCGGCGCCGTCGCGCGGTCGATTCGCAGGGCATCCAGGGTGGTCTTGTCCGGGCTCATGGCTCTGGCTTCCGCAAAGTCTTCGTATACGAGGTCTTCGTATACCGGCCAGCCGCGGCGGCCACAATCTTCGCGGCAGTTTCGAACCACGGACAGCCCCCGGGGAGGGGGCTCAGAATGGACTGCGGTCAGCCTGTGACATGGGACGGTGCCATTGTCGCCGAGGATTCGCCGGAGGCGCGGAACCCTATTGCATTCAAAGAGTTACGGTGGCGACCCCCGTCAGGCCGGCCGCATCATGACGAAGCAGACAGACGCGCGAATCCGACCCCGCGCTCTGCGGGCCTGTTCTGAGAAATCGCACGTTCGCCCCGGCGGCGCAGAGCAAGCCTTGGTGCATCGTCATCCTCCACCCCCGTCCGAGGGCGGTGGTGGAGAGTGGAGCGTGTCTTCCCACCGGATCCGTGTGGATCCGAACCGCGCGACGCAACAATGCGCCACCGACGCGACCCGCCACCTGCGTCACGGTTTCTGATGTCCTGTGTTGTCCATCCTCCTTTCGTCCGCCTGGCGATTGAACACGAAGACGCGACCCGCCCTGGTGTCAGCGGCGACGCAGGGCGAATCCCGCGGCCGCCAGGAGCAGGAGGGCAGTGGCCGGTTCGGGTACGATGCTTGAACGAATCAGGAACAACTGCGTGTCCGTGCGGAAGGCCAGCCCGTCGGCGCCCCAGCGGATCAGACTGCCCGCGGTGCCCGATACGCCCGGAATGGTCAGCGACTCCAGCGGTACGAACGTCTCCTGGTCGAAGGCATGGAGAGTGCGAGTGCTTCCCGATCCGGTCAGGAAGAAGGTGCGACCGACTGTCGAGTCGGGTTCGACCAGCCCGCTGGTGCCAAAGGTTCCGAGCAGAGTCCGGTTCTCGGCATCGATGACGCGCCCACTCGTGGTATAGATGCGAGCGTCGTCCCACCGGATGTCGACGCCGAATCCGCTGATCAGGTTCTGAGTCGACTCGATTGTCGAGACTCCCTGCGCGTGCACGTCCATCCGCCGGAAACCGAACTCGGTGGTCTCGTTGTTGTAGCCGTAGAGCCGCTGCGGATCACTACCGAACTCGATGCGATTGCTGCCCGTGTGACCGGGGGTCGTGGTGGGACGCTTCACGCCGTCGTCAAAGATAGCCACTCCCTCGTGTCGCGGACTGAAACCGACGTTCCGGCGTGCTACGGCCACGGTGCCGGGCTGCCCGGGCATGACGGCAATGTCCTCCGCGAAGAATGGGCCGGTCGAGCCGGAACCGAGTGAAAACTGAATCTCCGCCATACCGGTTTGCACGTTGAAGCGGCGTACGGCCGCGGCGCCGTCGAGAGCCGCGTAGATGTACTGCCCGTTGTCAGAAATGGCGAGTGTGCCCGGCTCGCTGCCCACGAACGTGGAGGTCTCAACCGCTCCGGTGAACGGGTGGATTCGCGTCAGGCTGTTGCCGGCGCCTCCGCCTGCTGAGCTCGGGCATGACGCATAGATCCGCACTGAGAACGGATCATACACAATGTCGTTGGTGTCGATGTTGATGGTGGTGATGACGGTATCCGCCGCAGCGATGCCCATCGGCAGCAGCAGCGAAGCTGCCAGAATCCGCAGTGTGGTGTACATGATGTCTCCCTTCTCTACCGATTGCTCCCCGTTTGATCTCGCCCGGCTACGCCGCCGAGCCGTTCTCTGTTGTCGTGCCAGCGCCGCACGTCTGGCCCGCCCAGCGCGGCGCGTCTCGATTGCCGTTCGGCCCATCGCGGACTTTGTCGGCGTGTGTGTCGAATGCGCCCGGCATACCGACCGGACGGGGCAGTCGCCCGGCGACCTCGATCACACGTGCCGCCCCACCCTGCCCCGATCTCAACGGCGACGCAGGGCGAATCCCGCGGCCGCCAGGAGCAGGAGGGCAGTGGCCGGTTCGGGTACGATGCTTGAACGAATCAGGAACAACTGCGTGTCCGTGCGGAAGGCCAGCCCGTCGGCGCCCCAGCGGATCAGACTGCCCGCGGTGCCCGATACGCCCGGAATGGTCAGCGACTCCAGCGGTACGAACGTCTCCTGGTCGAAGGCATAGAGAGTGCGAGTGCTTCCCGAGCCGGTGAGGAAGAAGGTACGGCCAACCGTCGAGTCGGGCTCGACCAGCCCGCTGGTGGCGAAGGTTCCGAGCAGAGTCCGGTTCTCGGCATCGATGACGCGCCCGCTCGTCGCGTAGATGCGGCCGTCGTCCCACCGGATGTCGACGCCGAAACCGCTGATCAGGTTCCGAGTCGACTCGAGTGTCGAGACTCCCTGCGCGTGCACATCCATCCGCCGGAAACCGAACTCGGTGGTCTCGTTGTTGTAGCCGTAGAGCCGCTGCGGATCACTACCGAACTCGATGCGGTTGCTTCCCGTGTGGTCAGGCGTTGTGGTCGGCCGCATGAGACCGTTGTCGAAGATCGCGACACCGCCATGACGCGGGCTCACACCCGGCCTGCGTCGCGAGACGGCGATAGTGCCCGGATCGCCCGGCATGACCGCAATATCCTCGGCCAGATTCGGGCCATAGCTGCTGCTGCCCAGTCCGAACTGAATCTCCGCCATCCCGGTCTGCACGTTGAAGCGGCGTACGGCCGCGGCGCCGTCGAGGGCCGCGTAGATATACTGCCCGTTGTCAGAAATCGCGAGTTTGCCCGGCTCGCTGCCCACGAACGTGGAGGTCTCAACCGCTCCGGTGAACGGGTGGATCCGCGTCAGGCTGTTGCCGGCGCCTCCAACCGCCGAGCTCGGGCGCGACGCATAAATCCGCAGCGAAAACGGATCATACACGATGTCATTGGTGGCGATGTTGATGGTGGTGACGCTGGTATCCGCCGCAGCGATGCCCATCGGCAGCAGCAGCGAGGCTGCCAGAATCCACAGTGTAGTGCGCATGATGTCTCCCTTCTCTACCAAATACCTC
>CAZBFW010000150.1:6277-8011 GCA_964491135.1 uncultured Phycisphaeraceae bacterium
GTTTGACGTCGCCCGGCTACGCTGCCGTGGCGTGTTCCACTCTGGTTGATCGCCCCACTGCCCTGCGATCATTCGGCCGTCCGCGGAGGTGGCGGTCGCGGCGATGAAGAAGTCTCCTCGTGCAGGCCTCCGAGACTCGTAAGGCCGGCCGGTTTTATCCCTCAAACAATCTTCTACACGTGAAGGCCGACTGCTGGGCCGCTTCAGCCGACAGTCGGGCGTCCGACTCCCGTCACATCCCACGCGGCGCTCGCCCGCGAACCGGCGAGGACAGCGAGTAGATCGAATGACAGGGTAGCGCCACTGACAGCATCCGCGCGGGCGAAGCCAGCCGCGCGCATCGCAGCAGTGATGGAGCACACACGCCGCTGGGCAAAGGGGAACCCGATGTTACAGCCGAAGCGTCGGACAGACATGGTCTCTCTCCCCCTTCTCTGTCCGTCCTCTCTCAAATTCAGCGCAGCTGTCTCTCCACGCTGCATCTCAAGACTAGCGAAACACCAAAGCCGAGTCAAGAACAAAACGAGCCTTCGATGGGTTTACGGAGTAGATGCCGATACAGAGGTGATCCGCAAACAGCTCGGAAGAGACGGGGCCAACCGGCCGCTTGGCCGCAGCCCGGTTTGACCTCAGCACTGGTGTGCAAAGAGGGCGTAGCGGTTGGTTTGTGCCGACAGGCGCGGGCCAAGTCTGTCCGGTCCCATCGGAACCGAAGGAGCAGGATCGGCAGGTCGTGGCGTCTCTCGCGATGCGATCTCGGCCGGCCGGGCCTCGCCACGCCGACCGCACCGTGACAGGGCGGAAAGATGCTCGATGATGATTCCGGGCTTTCCACGCGTGCTTGGATGAGCCGCATCTGCCCCCAGCGTCACGCCGCGCCGCAGCGGTTTGCCCGGCAGTCCGAAGGCAACGGCATTGACCTTCGCTTGCCGTCTGTGATTACGTCAATCCGCGTTTGGGTTCCGCTCGTAGTACCAGAGCGGTTCGCTCTCGCTGTGGGCCTCGCTCAGGGTGTAGAACCCCAGGCCCAGGGCGTCCCAGGCAATGGCCTCTCCCTGCGGCTCGGCCTGAATCACCATTGGACAGGGGCTTCCGGCGATGGCTTCCCCGACGGGCGTGCCCGGCTCGCGTTGCCAGATGTTGGCATAGTCGGTGCCCTGGTCGTTGGTGACGATGATCCAGCGGCCGTCCGGCGAGCAATCGGCGCCGGTGATCCACGCCAACCCGGGTCCGGTAGGCAGGGTTGCCACGTATTCGAGGGTTACCGTGGAAGACGTGGATTGCGGAAATGGCGCACGATAGACCTTGTTGGGGTAAATCCGTTTGGTGACCAGATAGACGTCACCGTTCGTATCGACGAACATCGCCTCCGAATCCTTGTGTGCCGGTGCATCGTCGCCGCTCGGATACTGCAGCGTGATGATTTCGACATCCGAGAGCGTCGCGTACAAGGGAGCCTGATCGACCGCCACGGCAGGTTCGGGAACGCGTTTGATGCGGACGCAGGAGCGCGTGCTCGAGTTATCCCCGGTGTCGCCCACGTAGATGTAGTGCACGCCCGGGGTCGGCCCCGGTCCGACGGCGATGTCTTCCGCGTCCGTCAGCGAGCCTGATCCCAACTGATACGTGCCCAGCAACTGACCGGTCGTGTTGATGGCGAACACCACATTCGCGCCTCCGGAAAGATCGAAGAGCGTCGTGTAGGGAAAGAGTGTAGGATAGGGTGTAGATCTC
>CAZBFW010000151.1:0-8002 GCA_964491135.1 uncultured Phycisphaeraceae bacterium
GCTCCGGCCCGCTGACGGCCGGCGAAATGCGAAAGATGACCGGCAAGGCCGCGGAGTTGGCGGCAATCCTCCTGAAACTGCCGCTGGATACTGATCTATTCCATCCCATCGAGGACGATCTGGTCGCCGACGGACTGCTAAGTTCCGACAACCGTGCCTGGATTGGCTCGATCCTGCGGCGACTGCCGCTGCTCGCTTCCCAGGAAGACCTGCGACGGCGGGTGGACGCCAATCGGGAATGGTACGTCGGCCAGCTTGAGGAGATATTGCGACTGGATGCGCCGGAAGCCCGCGCCAAGTCGGACGCCGCGCTGGAATCGCTTTTTGCCGGGTGGCGCGATCCGGTGCTGCGACGGACGACCGTATCCGGTGCGGTCGTGGAGGAGCAGGGCGTCCCTCTGCGGGCGATGGTGGCCTACCTGTTCGGCGAAATGGCCAAGAACTTTTACTTGCTTCATCACGCGGACGAGTGGATCGAATGCGTCACGCGATCCCAATGCGGCGACCGCTGCCTGGACGTCGAGCCCGATCGGCTCCCCAGCCGGGCGGAAATGGAGACGGAGCTGGAATGGGAGCGCGGCAGCGCGGGGCCGGCCCGCCTGAATCGCTGGCTGGAACGATTCGGCGCGTCGCCGGTGGATTACAACCGCGGCCTGGATGATGAGTCGTTGTCGGAGCAGAATCCGCCGGCGTTCGAGCGGCTGGAAGGGTCCAGCTTCTTCCGCGGCCTGGCCCTGATCGATTTGGCCGAGGCCATGCTGAAGCGCGCCTTCGGGCGCGATGCGGTGGCCGTCCGTGTGAATGCGGCCGGGCAAGGCGATTACTTCCAGGTGCACGTGGACACGCAACGAGCGGATCCGGATGAAGTGAAGCAGTTCATCCGCGCGGCGTTCTACCGCCGGTTCGGCCTGGCGCCGGTCCAGGAATTTGTGGAGCTCCATCCCGGCGGAGGCGCCGTGGGCCTGCGCCTGAGCCGATACGACGTTCTTCCTCAGTTGATCCGCCGCCTCCAGGCGGGAACGGCGGATTGACAACATGGGCCGGCCACGAGTGCGTTCTGCTCGGGCCGTCCACCTGTCCGCGATTTGCTGCAACACGCCAGTTACAGATCACCCGTTACGGACTCGTTACGCGCGCACCGTCCGTCATGGTGTATGTTTGGGCAGGGTGGCTGGACGGGCACTTGAAAAGGAGACTCGTCGTGAAGACTTACGCGAGACGCAGCGCGGCGCTGGGGGCGACGGTGGTCCTGAGCGTTGCGGAAGCGGTGTCGGCCAACGGGGGGCCGTTTGTCGTGCAGTATCCCAACGGCGATCCGGCGGCCAAGGGAATCGTGGCCCGGCTGGACCCGGACCTCAAGCCGGCGAGAGAGGAGCGGCTGCGCGTTCTGCAGGAGGCGTTGGACGTTACCTTCGTGGAAAGCACTTTTGGTTTTGCGGAGGGGCCGGATCAGCCGGCCGCGCGTCCGCCGCTGGCGATGGTATCGGCCACCTACACGATCGAGAATCCGACGGATGACAGCATTGAAGTGGACTTCGGATTCCCGATTCTGCGCGGGATCTTCGTGCCTCCGATGAGCATGATGCCGCGACCGGACGTGCTGGTCCGAATCGACGACAAGGAAAACGTGTACCCGCAAGTCATCTCCAACTCGGAAATCTACGGTCTCATCCGGCAGCGCGCCCGTGACGTCATCGAGGCGGCAATCGCCCGCGACACGCGGTTGGCGGAGCGGGTGGCTGCCGTGCGGGCCACGGGCCTGGTGCGTGCCCGGGCCCGGCAGGCGATCACGGCTGCTCTGGCCGATGATCGGCCGCTGGCCGAGGCCGTGGGCAAGGACCCCCTGCTGGGTCCGCTGGCAGAGCCGGTTCCGGGAGACGAGGAGCCGGACCATGCTTCCGCCCGCCGCGCATTGGACGCGTACCTGCGTGATTCACTGCACTGGGCGGATGGCGATGCGGCCCTGTTGGTGGAGTACGCCAGTCTGGATTTCGGGGCGTTTGTTCGGGCACCGTGGGATCGGTCCGCGTTCACCTGGGGCATCGGGGGCCAGTGGATGAACGCGAATCTGGGACCGCTGGCCGCGATCGGGGAGCAGAAGGCGACGCAATTCTTCGCCACGCTGGCGTCACGGTTCGATCCGGACGTCACCCGCACATACGAGGCGATCTTCACGGCCTGGGGCGGCGACGTGCGTGAGCGGTCGGTCGACCTGGCGACCGGGGACGTTCGTCCGCGCGAGATCACCGTTACGGTGGACGACGTGTCGAGGAGACAGGGCGACGTGTCTGATCCGACGATCTATGCCCGCGTGGATTATCTCGATCCCGACGCGAACATCACCGAAGCACAGAAGGCATCGTGCCGCACGGTGCTGAAGCATCTTCCGGTGATCTTTACTTTCGCCCCGATGAACCTGCTCTACTATCAGGTGACGTTTCCCGCCAGGCAGACGCGGACCCTGACCGTGAGCTACAAGCAGTATGCCTATTCGGACACGCGAGCTCCGGAGAGCTATCAGCTTGCGTACGTGCTCCATCCGGCCTCGCTGTGGAAGGACTTCGGCCCGATCCACCTGACCGTGGCTGTTCCGGAGGGTGTTCCCTTCCGGGCGTCGGTTCCCTCTACCAGGGGTGAGGTGGAAGAGCGCGAGGTCGCCGGCGAGCTGCTGGGTTTGCCCCGCTCCACGGACCGCCCGAATAAGAAACGCTTTGACGTGTACAGGGCGACGATGACCGAAAAGACGGGCGAGCTGTTCCTGGCGTTGAACGCCGCAGCCTGGAAGGCGCCAGACCCGAAGGCGGGCGACTCAGCGCCGGCTGAGCAACACGCGAGCAAGTGATATGTTGCGCCATCTGAATCGACGAGAGTTCATGCAGGGGGCTGTTGGCCTGGGGGCGACCGCGGCGTTTGGCGGCTCCGTGGCGTGGCTGGGGCGGCGCGCATTCGCATCGGCGCCGCAGCGGGAAAATCCCGGACGCAAGCTGATCGTCGTCGTGTTCGGCGGCGGCACACGGTCCAGCGAATCGATCGATGACCCCACGCACCGCTACGTCCCGAAGCTGTGGCACGAAATGGTGCCGCGCGGCACGCTGTTCACCAACGCGCGGGTGGAAGGGAAGGTTGTCCACCCGAACTGCACGGCGTCCATCCTCACCGGACACCGGGAGTGGGATGACAACGACTGGTCCCGGCCACCGGCCCATCCGACGATCTTCGAGACGTATCGCAAGGCTCGCGGGATGCCGGATACGGCTGCCTGGGCCTTCGTGTACGCATCCATCCTCGCCCAGGCGGGCGAGAGTCTGGCCCCGGGATTCGGCGCGGACTTTGCCGCCAACGTGGTGGAGCCGCCCACGGTTCCCCGTGCAACCTCGGACGAAATGAGCCGGCTGCTGCGAACGGCCGCCGCGACGGGCTCCGTGGAGGCCGAGCGGGAGGCGGCCCGTCAGTGTGCGGGGCTCGCCCGATCATCCAGCCGGATTTCTCGGGCCGGCTTGCGATCCGAGCGCGCTTACGCGTTCCTGGACGACCAGTACCAGGCCTGGAAGTCATCGGATGGGACGACGAGCCACGATGCATTCCTGGCGGACCGGGCGCTGGCCTGCATGGAGTTGTTTGCCCCGGACCTGCTGGCGGTCGCTTTCGGCGAGATTGACTGCGCCCACTACGGGTCGTGGTCGCGCTACGTGGAGGCGATCCGCCGGACGGACGAACTGACCTGGCGCCTCTGGCGGGCGACCGAGGAACTTGACGGGTATCGAGGGCGGACGCTCATGCTCATCTTGCCCGATCACGGCCGCGAGCTTGACGGCGACGGCCGCTGGGGCTTCATTCATCACAGCGACTTCTACACGGACGAGGGCGCGGACGAAGGCTGCCGCCGCGTCTGGATGCTGGCCACAGGTCCGGGCGTCCGTGGCGGACGCCGGATCGACCAGCCCGTACCGATCACTGCCGCCGCATCCACCGGGCTCGACTACCTGGGTCTGCCCAACTCGCCCGGCGCCGCCCGATCCGTTCTGCCGCTGACTGCCTGACGAGCCGGCCCCGGCCCATTCACCGACCCGCGACCAGGAGCTTCATGAGCTCCGCGGAATTCTTCAGTGCATCCAGCCCCATGATGGTGTCACGGATCTGGCGGCAGTGGGCGTCAGAGAACCTCCTAGCCGCCAGGGCGTTGAATTTCACCTCGATGTCCTGCATCGAACCCGGATCGCGGTAGTCGCCCTTGGGCACGTCCACCCGCTCGCTGAACGACTGACCGTTTTTCAGGGTAATGGTTACCCGCGACGGCTGTTTGGCGGGGAACAGGGATTCAAACTCCGGATTCGCCACCGCCTTCACGGCGTCCATCAATGGGTGCAGGGCCGGATCCTGGATGCGGGTGTTCTCAAACTGCCGCGGCGTGACCTGCCGATCCGCTATGGCCACGGCCAGACAATAGGGCAGACTGTGGTCGGCCGTCTCCTTCGACTTCGGCCGGTACTTGGCCGGGTCTGACAGGATGTCCGCCGCCCGGGCGATGGTCTCGACCCGGATCTCCTTGACCTCGGCGGGCTGGATGTCGTGCTCGTGCACCAGCTTCAGCGCGGCCGTCGTCGGGGAGTGCGAGAGGGCCTCGATCGGATAGAACTTCATGCCGCACTCGACGATTTTGAAGCCCTTGCCGAGTCCGTCCGTCAGCCGGTCCAAGTGCCACTTCGGCCCATAGCAGTGGGTCAGGCCTTCCTTGCCGTCAACGACGTGCTCCGGGCCGGAGTAGCCCTTCTCCGCAAGCAGGGCGGCCTGCACGCCCGCCTGAGTGGCCATGGGGTCCACGGTGTTCTTCATCATGGTCAGCTTGCCCGCGGTCACGGCCCCCAGCGTGCACGAGTGCGACGCGCTGATGCCGATGGCGTGCTGCATTCGGGCCGGGTCCAGTTTCAACATGCGGGCCGCGACCATCGGCGAGACGAACGCGGTGAGCGTGGCGTGGTGCCAGCCCTTTTCGCGGATTCCCGGCTCGCCCGCCTCGCAGAAGCGCATCTCCATTTCGTAGGCCAGAATAATGCCGACGATCAGCTCCCGGCCGGACAGGCCCTTCCACTCCGCGATGCTGGTGGCGGCAGGGATGATATCTGATGGATGGCACGGATCGGCTTTCCAGTAGATGTCGTTGTAATCCATGGCCCGGATGGCCAGAGCGTTGAACAGGGCCGCGCTCACTACCGATGTGCGGTGCCCGCTGCCGATGCACGTGCAGTGATCGGCCCCGCCCATCTCCATCAGGTGGTGGAGCAGCCGTTCGCAGTCCTCCTGCTGGTATCCGCCCAGGGCACAGCCGATGGAGTCATACAGGAACCGCTTGGCCGCATCGATGGCCGGCGCATCCAGGTCCTCAAATCGCAGTCCGCTGGCCCAGTCCGAAAGCGTGCGCGTGATGGTCATGATGGTCTTCTTCCGCTTACCGATTCATGGTCCGGCCACCCCGGCTGCCCCGGGCACGGTCGGGTGGCAAAGGGTCCCGCGGCAACCCGCTGCGGCCGGCCGCACCGGGCGGCATTCTGGCGGGGTTTCCACGGAAGTTCAACAATGGGATCCGCGGCGGCCACAGCGACGCCGCGCGGATGTGCTCGCCTGTCCATCGCAACGGGCTGATGACCACGAGATGGCGAGTATTCGAGATTGCGCTCAACGCCAAAACCCGGCCTGCCTTGCGGCGCTTCGCCGTAACACCATTGTGGAACGCCGGTTAGGAAGAAGGCCGAACGCACGTCGCTTCGCGGAGCACTCTCCAAGTAGTACTGCAACAGCACCCCGCAGCGGCCGATAGAAACCGTATGCGGTTGCGCAGACCGAGCCACTGGTTTGCGCGGTTGTCGTGGAGTCGAGACCGATGAACACTCGGACCGGGCTCTCCATCCCCGCGAGAATCGCACTGTCGGCCTTTCTGGCCGCTTCCACGTGCGGTCTGGCGACCCTTGTGCTTTATCAGGTTGATCACGATGCTGGGATGGCTCGCGAGTATCTCGGGCGCATCCGCGTCTGGGCGCAAATCGGTGCCCGACAGGTGGCCGAAGCAGATGACGCACCCGTCAGTGCGAGTCCGGCGGGGCGCGTGGATTCCGAGGCTCTCCCCCGGACGGCCGAGCAATTCCGACGCTGGTCCTGGGCGATGCTCCAGAACCCGGAGGTGGTGGCGGCCCTTCTGGTGGATCGCGGAGGTCGGATCGTGGCACAGGCTCCGCAAGGGGTGGGCGTGGGGGGTCTGGACGGGCCCGGCGATCCGGACGCATCGACCGTGCGGCGGACGCTGCGCGTGGCCGGTGTGGATCGTGACGTGTACGTGATCTCCGCGCCCGTTCGCCGTGGACCGGAGGATGCGGCCATCGGTCACGTCGTGGTGTTGGCGCCGGCGGACGCCCTGCCGATGGACGCCGCGGGGATCGTGCGTTTCATGCTTGTGGCCGGTGCGGCTGCGGTGATGACGGCGCTGGCGGTTCTGGGTTGGGCGCGTCGATCGCTGGGTCAACCGCTGTCCGTGCTGATTCGGAGTGCGGCGGACCTGGGCGTTAACGGTGCGGAGGGCCTGCCCATCGGGCGCAGCGACGAGTTGGGCGAGCTTGCGCGTGTGATCCAGGATGTCGCGGATCGCCTCCGGCGGGCGGAGGCACGGGCCGATGCGCTGGAGAGCACGTTGCAGACTCGGGTGGCGGATCGGACCCGCCGCATTGAGGCGATGCTGAACCAGGCCCGCAAGGAAACGTGGGTCGAGTCACTGACGGGACTCTATAACCGGCGGTTCCTGGATGACCAGTTGGAGAACCTGTTCCGGGAGCAGGTGGCCGCGGGAGAGGATCTGGCCGTCATTGCGCTGGACATCGATCACTTCAAGCAGGTCAATGACACCTTGGGCCACGCGGCGGGCGACGAGCTTCTGGTTTTTGTGGGAGAGCTGTTGCGGGCCACCCTGCGCAGTACTGACATCGGCGTACGTCTGGGCGGCGACGAGTTCGTCGTATTGCTGTTCGGCGCGTCAGTGACCGACGCCGCCGCACTGGCCGAGCGACTGGTCCGCCTGTTCGGCCAAAAGGCAGGCCTGCTGAACGTGGGGGCTCCCGTGAGCATGAGCGGGGGCGTGGCCTCCATGCGGGCCAGCCGCGTCCAGACCGGCCACGATCTGCTCCAGGCGGCGGACGCGGCGTTGTACCGGGCCAAGCGTCGCGGCAAGGACGCCGTCGAGACCGCCTCCACCCACCCCTGACCCGTCCCCCTGTTGCGACACACGCCCGCGCAAAGTACTCTTGCGCCTGGAATTCCGGCGTGAAGGCGGTGTGTCCCAGGTTGGAGCGAGCCGTGTTTTTCAGCCGCAAGCAAAAGGCCGTTGAGACCCTGATCGCTCGATATCTGGAGTGCGTGGAGGAATGCCTGGCCTGCCTGGCGGCGTGCCTCGAGTGTGCGCTGTCCGGCGCGCCCTACGATCAGGTTGTCGAGAAGGCCAAGGCCACGCACCGCGCAGAGTCTCGGGCGGACGACACGCGACGCGAGGCCGCCATTCTGCTCTACGGCAAGGCGCTCTTTCCGGAATCACGCAGTGATCTGCTGCGCATGCTGGAGGGCGTGGACCGCGTGGCCAACGCCGCCGATTCCGTCGCACGCCGCATCCGGTTTGAGCGAACGGCGGTCCCCGCCGATCTTCGGAACGATTATCAGGAGCTTCTCCTCCGCGTGGAGGCCTGCGCTCGCGAGATGGTGAAGGCCGTCCGCATGCTCTTCGAAAACTACAACGCCGCCGTGCACATCTCCGACCGCGTGGGCGACCTGGAAAGCCGCGCCGACGAGGCGGAATTCCGCATCATCGAACGCGTCTTCGCCTCCGACCTCGAGACCGGCCACAAAATCCTCCTGCGCGACCTGGCCGTCAAGATCGGCGACATCGCCGACCGGGCCGAAAACGCGGCCGACCACGTCCGGATCACGGCCATCAAGAGGACGGTGTGACATGCTCGCTCTGGGCGGC